>DUCC01000002.1 GCA_012959995.1 Acidimicrobiia bacterium | reverse complement strand
GGATTTGCGTCTTGATGCTGAGACGAACGAAATATTGGTGCGGGGGCCCAATGTTTTTTCTGGTTATTGGGAGCGTCCGGAAGCCAACCAAGCAGCCTTCGTGGATGACCCAGACGGTGACTGGTTTCGCACCGGCGACTTGGGAGTTGTTGACCAAGACGGTTATGTGTCCATAACTGGTCGGGCCAAAGAGTTGATTATTTCTGGTGGTTTCAATGTGTATCCCCGCGAAGTGGATGATGCTTTGGCCGAACATCCATCGATTGCTGAGGTGGCGGTGGCCGGAGTGCCTAGCGATGAATGGGGCGAAGAGGTGGTGGCCTGGGTGGTGCTGGCTGATGGGGCCACCGAACCCGGCATTGAAGAGCTTCGCCTGTTTGCCCGAGAGGCTTTGGCGGCCTACAAATTACCGCGTCGGATTCATGTGGTTGCTGCTTTGCCTCGTAATGCGCTGGGCAAGGTGATGCGCCATGAGCTGCGCGAGAATTAGCCAATGACCGCCAATTGACGGAGTGCTTAGTATTCGCTCAGTAGGCTGCCGCTATGCCCGTCAATCATTTTGTAAATTTCAACCCCATCGCCCCGCCGTTTCCTGATCATCTCGAAACTTTGGTGGTGGCTATGGGTTGTTATTGGGGAGCGGAACGCAAATTTTGGGAAACCCCTGGGGTGTGGTCCACTGCCGTGGGTTTCACCGGCGGGCAGACCGATCAACCCGATTATTTTCGGGTTTGTAGCGGCCAAACTGGCCATGCGGAAGCAGTGTTGGTGGTCTTTGACCCGGCCGAGGTGACCCTCGAAGAATTGCTAGTTATTTTTTGGGAAAACCACGACCCCACCCAAGGCATGCGCCAAGGCAACGATGTGGGGTCACAGTATCGGTCAGCCATTTTTGTGGCCGGTCAGGCTCAACGCTGGGCCGCCGAAGCTACCCGAGACGCCTATGCTCCGGTGCTGACGGCGGCTGGGTATGGCCCGATCACTACAGAAATCTCTGACCTCGGGGTGTTTACCTACGCTAGTGAGGATCACCAACAATATTTAGCCAAAAACCCTGACGGTTATTGCAACCTGGGTGGCACCGGTGCGAGTTGCCCCACCGGTTTTAAGGCGGAAAGATGATTGCGAAGCTGCGCAGGTTTATTCGACTGGTTCGGGCCACCAAAGTTCCTTATCAGGGTATTGATTCGTCTGAGCGCGCCGGGTATAAAGCCAAAGGCGCCGGGTTTTATAAGAAAAGAAACAAGAAGAGATAGTTCACCGTGGCCGGCCTTGGCCAAGGGTTTCTTCGGGAAAGTGGCCGCGACAAGCTGGGACGGTGCTGGCCCACAAAGCATCCATGGCGCTGGGTAAGTGGCTGATGTTTCCTTGGTCTTCGTTTAAATATTGCTCAGCAAAACGCTCAAGTTTGCCTAAGAGCTAGGTCAAAATTGGTATCTATAGTTTTAAGTTATTTCTAAATAGCAGGTGTTCGTAAGGGTTGCATTTCTCCGTTTAAAAACTGGTTACAAAGCTAACCCCTTGATTTTGCGCAATTGATGGGGCACGGTAGGAGAAACAAATTGAAACAGTTGCTGGGGAGAAAAATGAAGCGCTTATTTATTGGGTTAGCAGTCGTGATGGCACTAAAACAAAGTACATCAAGTCATTGGATACTCGCAAGAACCCTATGAAGTTATTTCGCAACGTAAGGATAGTTCTGATGTTAATGGTTCTTACTGGTGCCGCCTTTGGGACACCTGTCAGTTGGTGGCTAATCGTTCGTGCCGAGGACTCACCGAAATAAGCCGTCCAGTTTGCAGCTATTACGGTGACCGAACACCAATAGTAGTAATGGGCTAAGTTGGGTTCAAGGCCGAAGCATTCAAGATGGGAAAACCATGAAAGCACTCAAAAAGGTTTGGGCATTCGTCAAACTGGTGGGCCGCACACGGGTGCCGGTGGAGCCTGTTGATTCGTCGGTGAAGTCAGGTTGGAAAGCCGCCGCTAAACGAAGTTCGTGGTGAGTGAACCGAAAAAGTTCTGGAACTAGTTAAGGGGTAACCGAAGCCCAAGCGTCGAGCAGGCTCTGGTTGCCGAAACATTCCAGGTCACCGCTACCGCGGCCCCATAGCCACAAAGCCAGATCAGAGGTGGTGCCTCGGGCCGCAACATCAGCCTTGGCATGCTCCTGAGTCACCGTTAGCCCCTCTGGCCCAGGCACCAACAGCCACTCGGCCTGGGCATCGGTGCCATGTAAATGCAGCGACCCCGCCGGAAAATCCTCCACCTTGCCCTTACGGTTAAATTGCACCATCACCTCAACAACTTCGGCCAAAGTATCGGGCGCCAACGCAGAGCCGATGGGTTGAGGGCTCCCGGCCGCCTGCTCAGCATCCCAACGATGCACCGCAGTTTCGTGGGCCATGCGCCGCACCCAAAAAGCCGCCGTTAAATCAGGCGACCAGTTCCAGGCCGGTGCCTCCAAATCAACCTCTGCGAAGGCGGCTAGCACATCTGCCAACGCCGCCGCCGGCGTATCACCCTCGGGGATATTTGGGCCCGTAGGGTTTGCTGCATCGGCCACCGCGACCTGGGCTAAAGCAAAACGCCACACCATAGCCAAATGGCTCAACAACTCGGTATTGGTCCACTCTGGACAAGCCGCCACCGGGGCAGCAGGTGCCGCCTGACAAGCCTCAATAAAAGCTCGACCGTCGGCCTCAAGGTGAGTTAGGTAATCAGAGCGGTCCATAGCTAATCCTCTTTCTGATCGGTCATACGGTAACGAAAATCACAATAGTCAGCACCCTGCATGATGGTTTGGGTCACCGTCAACTCAATGTCTGGGTTAAACCCCTGAATAAACGTTTGATCACGATTACATGACAACAAATGCCCGATCTCGGCCAAGCCCATGTCTCGGTACATTTCGGCATAAGCGCAATGCGTCACGTCGTAATCCAAATGCTCAGCGGTAGCCCGCAACGGCGTAGCCTCCATCGCCCCGCCGCTTGACCACTGCGCAGAAAGAGCGCTAAAAGCCGCCAAATCAGGCGTCCCGCTTTGCTGCTGACGAAACTCCTCACCCTGGTCGACCGCCGACTGAATAACCGCCGCCCCGATGACCTCCTGGGCCGCCTCCTTGCCCAAACGCTTTACCAAAACGTCGTAAACATTTTTTAAAACCGCCGCTTCAATACGGCGCTTCTCGAGCATGGGCAGCGGAGGGGGAGAAGCCGCATCCATCGCTTAACTCTCGCTCTCATCTGAACGGCGATCTTGCTCACGCAAAAAAGCTTCAAACTCCGCCGCTAAAACATCACCCGAAACCACCTCTTCAGACTGGTCAGCCTGAGCCTCTAAACGCTTCACATACTCGGCGATCTCCGGGTCGCCAGCCACCGCCGCCGTAACCTGCCGCTGCCAATCCGCCGCCTCCCGATCAAGACCGACATAACCAGTATCTACCCCCGTGACCTGTTCAAAGCGCCGCAACAAAGACCTCGTGGCTTTAGGGTTCGGTGTATCAGGGATGTAATGCGGCAACGAAACCCGTAACGACAACACCGGAATACCCGCTTGGTCCAACGTGTCATGCAAAACCCCCACCAGACCCGTCGGGCCCTGATACGACGGGCTACTCAACCCCAAACGTTGAGCCAAATCTTTATTAGTAGAACTGCCAATAACCCCGAGAGAACGGGTGTGGGGCGCCATGCCCACCATGGAACCCAAAGTAGCCACTGTTTCCGCCTTGGTGCGTTGCGCCACTTCAGCCAAGGTCGCCGAAAAAGTACGCCAACGCAAATGAGGCTCTACCCCCGACACCACCACCAAATCTCGCTGGCTCTCCGGAGTATGCACCGCAAACACCTTGTTAGAAGGCCACGTCAACACCCGTTCACCGTCATCGTCAAACGACACCACCGGGCGTTCCTGAGTGAAATCAAAAAAAGTTTCCGGGTCGATATCGCCCAACCGAGTGGTGTCAAGGTGCTCAGACAACCAGTCAATGGCCGCCGTAGCAGCCCCCGAAGCATCAAACAGTCCTTGAAAAGCCACCGCCAACACTGGACGATCTAGCCCCTCAACAATCTCGTCAACTTCGCCCCAACGCAACTCATCCATGCCCCCATAATGGCGCGGCCAAAGCCAGAGTGAAACGTCGAAACCCAGAAAGCATGGTCACAACAACCCAGCGACTAAGTTCACCCCGTGACCAAACCCGACCCCACCGAGGCCTACGCCGGATTCGACGGGCACATCGGGCGCACCAGCACCGGCTCACAACCCGACTGGCCCCACCGCCCCCAACCTCCCAAAGACGCCCCCAATATCATCGTCATGCTCTGCGACGACCTCGGGTTCGCCGACCTGGGCTGCTACGGGTCAGAAATAGAAACCCCCCACCTTGACCGTTTAGCCCAAGAAGGCTTGCGCTACACCAACTTTCATGTCAACCCTATGTGCTCGCCCACCCGAGCCTCCCTACTCACCGGCCTCAACCACCACCTGGCCGGCGTAGCCACCGTATGCCACCGCGACCCCGGCTTCCCCGGATTCGCCATGGAACTCCGCCACAACGCCATCACCATGGCCGAAGCACTCAACGACGCCGGATGGGCCACCCTCATGGTCGGAAAATGGCACCTCAGCAAAGACTCCAACCTCAGCGAAGCCGGCCCACGCCACTCTTGGCCCACCCAACGCGGCTTCGACCGCTTCTACGGAGTACTCGACGGATTCACCAACTTCCACCACCCGCACCGCATCCACCAAGACAACCACCCCTTGCCCATAGACCAATACCCCGACGGCTACTACTTCACCGACGACCTCACCGACCAAGCCCTCAACATGGTCCACCAAGTACGCTCCGGCCACCCCACCAAACCCTGGTTCCTTTACTTCTCCCACACCGCTCCCCACGCCCCACTGCAAGTAAAACCCGCCGACGGAGAAAAATACCGGGGTCGCTTTGACCAAGGATGGGACGAAATACGCCGTCAACGCTTCGCTCGACAACTCGAAATGGGCGTCATACCCGCGGGCACCGAACTGCCACCGCGCAACTCTGAAGAAAACCATGCCGTAGAAGCCTGGGCTGACCTCACCGAACAGCAACAAGAACTCTTCGCTCGCTACCAAGAACTTTACGCCGCCATGGTGGACAACATTGACCAAAACTTTGGCCGCCTGCGTAGCGAGCTTGAAGCCATCGGAGAATGGGAAAACACCCTGGTGGTGTTCCTCTCCGACAACGGAGGGTCACGAGAAGGCAACGAAAACGGCACCTCGTCTTATTTTCGCACCATGTCGGGCCGCACCGACGGGGGCAGCCCCTTCGAAAGCCTCGACGATGACTACCGCCGGCTAAATGAAATGGGCGGCCCACAAACCCTTCCTCATTACCCCATGGGTTGGGCCATGGCCTCCGGCACGCCTTTTCGCCTTTACAAAATAAACACCCACCAAGGCGGCCACCAAGTGCCGTTTATTATTTCACACGGCGCCGGGCTAAAGGCCGGCGGCCGCCTGCGAACCCAATACCAGCATGTAACCGACCTGCTGCCCACCATCTTTGACCTCGCCGGCCTGCCCGTACCCACCGAACGCCACGGCCAACCCGCACCCCAGCCAGCCGGCACCAGTTTTGCCCCCAGCCTGCAAAACCCCGACGCCGCCACCACTCATCCCGAGCAGTACTACGAACAAGCCGGCCACCGCGGTTACTACCGAGACGGATGGTCCGCCGTCACCTGCCACCAACCCCGCTCCTCGTTTAGCGAAGAAACCTGGGAACTCCACCACCTGGCCCAAGACCCCACCGAAAGCCAAGACATAGCAAACCAGCACCCCGAAAAACTGGCCGAACTACAACAAGCATGGGAACAAGCCGCCTGGGACAACCAAGTATTCCCACTCGACGAAGGCACCGGCCTGCTCGCCGCCCAACGGCCACCTTGGGAAACCGTCCTCGCTGAACCCGCCACCTTTTGGCCCGCCACCCCCACCGTAGAGCGCTACCGAGCCAGCCAACTCATCAACTCCCGAAGCTTCACCGTTGAGGCGGCTCTTAACTTTGCCACCGGCGACCAAGGCGTGTTAGTAGCCCACGGCGACCAAGGCGGTGGCTACGCCCTCTACATAGAAAACGACCATCTATTTTTGGCCTACAACGGGTACGGCACAATGACCATGCTGGACGGCGGCCCGCTCACCCCCGGAGAAACAACCTGCACCTTGGCCATGGAAGCCCCCGGCAAAAAACTATGGCACGCCACCCTGCTGGTTAACAATCAACAAACAGCACAGGCCACCGAACTACCCATGCTGTCCTCCATGGCCCCCTTCGAAGGCATCAACATCGGTACCGATCGCCGCTCACCCGTGTCATGGGACCTCTACCAACGCCACGGCACTTTCCCCTGGACCGGCACCCTGCATTCAGTGACCTACACCCCCGGTGCCCTAGCCCCCGACGCGGCGGCCCGCTGGATAGAAACCATGCGAGAAGTCGGTACCCGCTTTGACTAAACGGTCGCCTTGGGGCCAAAACGCGCCCACCCTTTAGTAGCCAACGAAAGTAGCGCTCCCAAAATGACTGCCCGCTCTACCCGCGGCGCCAAAGCCAAAGTAGCTACAAAAGTACCCCCCGCTACTAAAGCATCGCCCGCCGAGTTTTGGATAAGCCGCCAAAGTTTTTTCGGTTTCACCAAACCCACCACTGCGGCAAACACCACACCCCCCAAAGTCGCCCGAGGGAGAACCTCTAACGACCCGGCAAAAGGTAAAAAAGCCAAGACCGCCACCCCAGTAACCAAACCAGACCAACGAGTTTGCGCCCCCGACAATCGGTTCAAGGCCGATCGCCCAAACGACCCACCCACCGGAAAAGATGAACAAAAAGCGGCGGTTAAATTGGCAAAACCTTGGCTCAAAAACTCTCGATCTACCGACCAACGTTGGTTCTCTTCCTCGGCGAAAACCCGAGAAATAGCGGCCACTTCAGCAAAACCCACCAAAGCAATCACCACGCCACTCACCAATACCGTTCCCGTTTGGTCCCATGGCAAATCCAAACTCAAAGGTGGGAAACCCGTAGCGATAGTCCCCACCACTGGGCCACCAAAACCCACAACCTTTACCCAAATTACCCCACCCAAAACAGCCACTAAAGCCCCAGGAAACAAACGATGCATCCGGCGACCGCCCAGCATTAAAACCACGGTGACCCCGGCAAAAGCCAACGACCGAAAACCCCATTGCCCAGGCTGACTCAGCGACCACCAAGCCTGCCGCAAAATGCCCCCCGAAGGTGGTGCTGTACCAAAAATCTTCGGCAACTGCGAAGCGATAATCAACAGCGTGGCCCCTGAAGTGAACCCCGCAACTACCTGATTGGTCATCAAATAAGTAACGCGTCCCCATTTAAGGAAACCAAAAATAAGCCGCGTTACCCCCACCACAAAAGCCAGCAAAGTAGCCAAGCGAATGTACTCCGCTGACCCCGGAGTAGCTAGACCTGAAAGCGCCCCAAAGATCAGCAAACAAGTCATGGCCACCGGGCCGGTCTGCAAATAAGGCGACGAAGCAAAAAAAGAGGCAGCAATCAACGGCAAAGCAGAAGCAAACAAACCTAAATACGGGGGCAACCCCGCCAACTCGGCGTAAGCCATAGATTGGGGAATCAACACCAAGACCACACTCAAACCAGCAACAACATCAATACCAGTGAGGCGAGACGGCGGATCAACCAGAATATTTTCAGACATCGCCGTTCACCTTATTGACTACTGCGACCTCTGCGGTTGTTTATTGTTGCCCATGGTGAGTTAGCGTCGGTAAACCATGGCGACTGTTGACCCCCTTACCCCCACCAACCAACTGCCCACCGACGGGGTGCCCATACGGCCCGCCGCCACCGTGGTGCTGCTGGCCGACCGCCCCCACCTCGAAGTGCTCACCCTGCGACGCAGCGACCAACTAGTTTTTGCCCCCGACCACACGGTGTTCCCCGGTGGGGTAGTAGACCAAAGCGACCACGACCCCCGCTGGCGAGACCTCGCCACCTGCTCTAACCCTCAAGAACGACCTGGCCTGGCCCACCGAGTGGCCGCCGTACGCGAAACCCTCGAAGAAGTAGGGGTCATGGTGGGTTTTGACGAACCTGCCTTACTGGACCAACGCCGCAATCTCGAACAAGGCCGTGTGCAGTTCGCCGACCTCTTGGCTTCTGGTGGCCTCGACCTTTCTCAAGTGCACGCCATCAGTCGCTGGGTGACCCCCATGCCCGGCCCCCGTCGCTACGACGCTTACTTTTTTGTAGCCCCCGCCCCCGCTAACGCCGCCCCCGCCGCCGATGGGGGAGAAGCCGTAGAAGTAGCATGGCTGCGCCCCGCTCAGGCATTACAGCAATGGGCAACCGGAGAACTCACCATGATCACCCCCACCCGATCCATATTGCAGCGCCTCGCCGGCTACCAAACCACCGCCCAGGTATTGGCCGCCGCCGCCATCGGTGGGCCACCCGAGTTGGTGCGCATCGGCGACGAACACACCGAAAAAGCTTATTTCCCCGCCGACCCCGGTTATCACCAGCCACATCTCAAAGAAGGCATGGGTTGGGTGTGGCTTCCCGCCGCTCCTGCCTAGATTTAACCCAATGACCGAACACCCAACCCCCAACGAACCGAAAGCCTCCCCGGGCCGCACCCTCGACTCGGTGATGCCCATCGTGGCCTTCGTAGCCCTCAACCGCTTTTTCGGCTTGGCTTGGGGCGTGGCCGGAGCCACCCTGTGGAGCATCAAAGCCGCCGTCTCTCGGCATCGACGCGGCGAAGCCATTGGCAAATACTTACCCATCTTGGTGGCCTACCTCGTGGCCCGCGGCCTAATCGGCATCATCACCGACTCCGAAGCGGTGTACTTTGGCATCGGTATCGGCACCAAAGCCTGCATCGGCGCCGCCCTAGTAATAACCGCCTTAGCCGGCACCCCATTTATTGAACGCTTCCTGCATCAAGCAGTGCCTTTCAACCAAGCCACCCGCAGCCACCCGGCCTACCACCGCATGGCGGTACGCATGACCGTGGGCATCGGCCTTTGGCAGTTCGTGACCTCCGCCTGGGATATTTGGCTGTTTCGACAAACCTCAGTCGACGGCTACCTGCTGATACGCACCCTGGTGGGGTGGCCCGCCGCCATGATCGTCACCCTGGTGGCTTTTTTCTACGCCAACCGGGCTTTAAAAGTTGTTCCCGGCTTCACCAGTATCTTCGACCTCTTAGAAGAAGCCGACGAAAAACGTTAAAGCTAAGCCAACTCGGTTAGGGAAAAACGACTGGGCCGGCCCAACACCTCACGCACCAGCGGCGCAAAATCTTCTAACCCCAAATTGTCGTAAGCCGGATCAAAACAGTTCTGGTCATACTCATGGCAAAACGCTGCACAATCATCAAACCACTGGTGCTCACGAAACAATTCACGAGCATCACGATCGCCACCCAAATGATGAAAATAGTAGTAACCCTGAAACACCCCATGATGACGGATAATCCACTCCGTGCGGTCACTCACATAAGGCTTCAAAATGTCGGCTGCCACCGCCGAATGGTTCAACGGCGCAATAGGGTCCGCCACATCATGCAACAACGCCGCCACCACCATTTCGTCACTCTCACCGTTTCTCAACGCCCGGGTAGCGCTCTGCAACGAATGCTCAAACCGGTCAATCTGATAACCAAAAGTAGGGCCCGCCATAGTGCGCAACGTGACCATCAACTGGTCAGCCAAATGCTCTTGCACATGCTCAGTAAACCGATCAGTTATCAAGGCGTACTCTTCTGCGGTGCCGTCTTCCATATGGACAAAGTTCACAGTTTTCATGAGCGTAAGTCTGCCACACCGGCAAGGCGCCGGGGCGGTAGAGTCCGACCGTGCCTGCCATCGTTGTCGAAAACCTCGTAAAAGACTACGGGACCCTCCGCGCCGTAGATGGCCTGTCGTTCACCGTAGAACAAGGCGAAGTGGTGGCCTTATTGGGCCCCAACGGCGCTGGAAAATCAACCGCTGTAGAAATACTCGAGGGTCACCGCACCCGCACCTCAGGCCAAGTCACCGTGCTAGGCGCCGACCCCGCCACCGGGGGAGCCGGTTTTCGTGACCGCATCGGCATCGTGTTACAAGAATGCGGTATCGAACGCGAACTCACCATCACCGAAACCCTCAACCACTACGCCGCCTGCTACACCCGCAACCGGCCCCTCGATGAAGTACTCGAACTCACTGGCCTCACCGACCTCGCTGACCGCCGCACCCACCAGCTCTCCGGCGGCCAAAAACGACGCATCGACCTCGCCCTCGGGCTCATCGGTGACCCCGACCTGTTATTTCTCGATGAACCCACCACCGGGTTTGACCCCTCAGCCCGCCGCCAAGCCTGGGACATGGTGAGCGGCCTGCGCACACTCGGCACCACCATCTTGTTGACCAGCCATTACATGGACGAAGTCGAAGCCCTGGCCGACCGAGTGCTGGTCATCAACCAAGGGCAACTCGTCGCCCAAGGAACCCCCGACCAACTCCGCGCTGGCATTGCCGACACCACTTTGGTGCGCTTCGACCAACCAGCCAACGGCGGAACAGTACAAGAACTCTTCGGCGAGCTAACCGGCACCGTTACGGCAGTCAACAACCGGATAGAAATACGCACCACCAACCCCACCGGCGACCTACACCGCCTCACCGACTGGGCCCTAAAACACGACCAAGAACTCGGCCACCTCGAGGTCACCCGCCCCACCCTCGAAGACGTATACCTCAACTTGATAGGCGGCGACGAAAATGAGTAAACGCCCCTCAAGTCTTAAACTGTTGGCCAACCAAATCGGCTACCAAAACCGCCGCTTTCGCCGCAACGTTATGGCCGCCTTTTTCACCTTGGCCTTCCCGCTCATGTTCCTGCTGCTCTTCGGCGCCCTCTTCGAAGGCGTAGACATCGCCCCCGGCGTTGAAGTAGCCGCCGCCCAGTTTTACGCCCCCGGCCTGGCCGTATTTGCTGCCGTATCAGCCACCTACACCAACATCGGCATCTCCACGGCGATCTCGCGGGACGAAGGAATACTCAAACGCACCCGAGGCACTCCCTTGCCGCCCTGGATATACGTAGGAGGCGTGGTGGGTTCCGGCATCGTGCTGGCCGCCTTTGGCGCCGCCCTCATGTTGACGGTCGGCGTGTTGGCCTACGGCATCGAATTCGACTGGGCCAACCTGCTGCCCGCCGTGTTGACCTTCGTGCTCGGCGTGGCCTCCTTTTCCTTACTGGGCCTGGCCCTAGCCTCAATAGCAAGCTCCGGGCAGTCAGCACCCGCATTGGCTCAAGCCACCCTGCTGCCCGTGGCCTTCGCCTCTAATATTTTTATCAGCGTGCGCAACGACCCCCCAGCCTGGTTGGGCCTCTTAGGGGACATTTTCCCCCTTAAAGCATTCGCAGACGCTTTCTTCGCTTGCTTCGACCCCTTTCGCCAAGGCTCGGTTTACGAACCCTGGTTGCTTTTACGCATCGCCGCTTGGGGGGTGCTCGGTGCCCTCGTGTTCTGGCGCAAATTCACTTGGGAACCGGCCGTCGGTGGGCCAACCCGAAGCCGACGCCGCCGCTAACCCTTAAAGACCCGCACCCTCAAGATCATCCGGCTCGTCCACATCGTGGCCCAAATCTGGGTCACGCAAACTCCGCCAAGGCAAACCCAAACGCTCGGCCTCCGCCACATGCTTGGCATACGAACCCGGACCGTAAGCAAAAACAAAACCTGCCTCCGCAGGCACCACCGCCACCGGCGTACCATCGTTATGGCGATCCGGCACCAGCGTTACCCCAACAAACTCTGCACAAGGGGCAAGTTGCGTAGCCCGAGGAAGGTCCCCATGGGCCACCACCACCTGAGCCACTCCTTGAGCCGCCAACGCCGTTACCCCGCATTGCACGGCCGCATTCAGGCCCGGCTGATCGGCCCACACCACGGCCGCGCCCTGGCCCGTAGCCCAATCGGCCACCTGTTGATCATCACACACCACGGTCACCGGCAAAGGTGCTGCCGCAGCAATTACCGTCTCCGCCATATTCCGGGCCAAAGCCGCCCGCTCGTTGGCCCCCATCACCTCAGCCAAACGATGTTTAGCATCAGCAAAACTCTTAACAGGAATAAGCACAGCAATTGAATGGGTCACGGCGGCGAGTGTAGAGGAAACTTCGCCTAGGCTCGCCATCATGACGACAAAAGTAGCGGTGATCGGCGCCGGCTCATGGGGCACCACTGTGGCCGCCCTACTCGCCCCCCGCGTAGCCACCACCCTGTGGGCTCGCCGCCCCGAGGTAGCCGCCGACATAAACACCGGCCTTGGCAACCGCCGCTACCTCGACAGTTTCGCTTTGCCCACCGCATTGACGGCCACCGACCAACTCGCCGAAGCCCTCGACGGCGCCGACCTGGTAATCATGGGAGTACCCACCCAAGGTTTTCGCACGGTGCTGGCCGAAGCCGCCCCACTGCTGCCCGCCGGCGTGCCAGTAATCAGCTTGGCCAAAGGATTCGAACAAACTACCCACCAGCGCATGACGCAAATAATCACTGAGGTGCTGCCCGGCCACCCGACCGGGGTACTAACCGGACCCAACTTGGCCAAAGAAATCTTGGCCGGGCAATCCGCCGCCACGGTGGTGGCCTGCACCGACGCAGCAGTAGCGGCGGTTTTACAAGACTTGCTGACCAGCGACACTTTCCGGGCCTACACCAACCAAGACCTCGTGGGTTGCGAAATCGGTGGAGCGGTCAAAAACGTTATTGCCCTCGCAGCCGGCATGGCCGAAGGGCTCGGCACCGGCGACAACGCTCGAGCGGCCCTGATCACCCGCGGCTTGGCCGAACTGACCCGCCTCGGCGAAGCCCTCGGAGGAGACCCACGCACCTTGTCGGGATTAGCTGGCCTCGGCGACACGCTGGTTACCTGCATGAGCCCACAAAGCAGAAACCGCACAGTAGGGGAGCGGGTGGGTCGCGGCGAAACCCCCGCTGAGGTGTTGGCCAGCATGACTCAAGTAGCTGAAGGAGTACGAGCAGCTGCCGCGGTGTGTGCTTTGGCAGATCAAGCGGGCATCGAAGTGCCCATTGCCCAAGGGGTGCGGGCCGTATTCGATCAAGATCAAAAACCGGCCGAGGTATGGGCAACGCTCATGACCCGCCAAGCCCGACCCGAGGTGGACTAATGCGCTGGTTCAAAAAACAAAAGCCAGTGCAGGCCGCCCCAGAAGGAACCCTCATCGGCACCGACGACGGTTTCCGGGCGATAGTAGACGACCAAGGCACAGTGTTCCCCCTGGGCGCTGACCACGGCGTGCAATGGTGGGTGCGCTATGGGGACGATTGGCACCAACCAAACGGCGAAACCCGCCGGCGCCAAACCCGCCCCGGAACAGCGCCAATCCTAGAAACCACCATGCATATTCCCGACGGCCGCGTAATAGCCACCACCTGGGCTGCCGCAGCCACCGGCCCCGGTGTCATAACCGAAATCCGCAACGAATCCGCCGCCCCCATCGCCATAGCAGTTAGCCCAGAACCTGCACCATGGAGCACGTCACCTCAAGGAAAGTCAGGGGTGGTGACGGTGGTTCATGGGAGTGGGATGCGATTTGTGGTGCCCGGGCCGGGGGCTGAAAAAGCAAAACCAGAGGACTTCCCCGAAGCGGAACGAGTAAAAGCCGGTTGGGACAAACGGTTCGAAGAAATAGCCGATACGCAACTGCCCGGTACGGACCTCGGTGGGTTCAAGACCCAGCAACTTGTTGACCTGTTTCTGGCGGAACCCACCCCGGACGGAGCGTGCTCGCTCAGCGCATGGGGGCTCCCCACCGAAGCCACCCGTCAAATAGCCGAAGCGGCGCCCTCCCCAGAATGGCTAAACGCCGCTGTGGAACACTGGGCCCGCCACCGAAACCTGGCCGACTTTACCGAACCCCGCCGCATTGATCTTGACCAGTTGTTGCGCTCCGCAGGCCGGCGCACCGCACCAACCGACCCCCAAAGCCTGGCGAACCTGCTGGCCGCCCTAGGCGAACATCAAGCCGCCACCGACCTGCAAAAACAAAAACCAGCACAAGACGTATGGCCCCGGCGCTACGGCGCACTTGTTGAAGAAACCTCAAAAGGCCTCGTCCTCTTTCCCGACGAATTTTCCGCCGACTGGTACGGCAAAGACCTCGCGGTCACCGGACTGGCTACCCAGTGGGGACAATTTGGTTTCGCCCTCCGTTGGCACGGAGCCCGACCGGCCTTGCTGTGGGAACTCAACCCGCACCCCGAAACCAGCGCCGTCATCACCACCCCCGGCCTCGACACAAGCTTCGAAAGCAACAAAAACGAAGGTGAAACCCTTCTGGCCGAACCCCCAAAAGTTCGTGCTGTGGGGACTGTCCCCACAGCACGAACTTTGAGTGAGGGGAAAGGCTAGAAATGCGGGCTGCTCTGCGAGGGAAAGCCCCCGGATTGGCCGCCGAGAAAGTTTTTTGGGACCAAGGCCACGAAGTAGTAGCCGGCCTCGACGAAGTCGGAAAAGGAGCCTGGGCCGGCCCATTAACGGTGGGCGTAGTAGTAGCCAATCGGCAAAAACGTATCACCGGAGTACGGGACTCCAAAATGTTGACCGAAATAGAACGAGAAGCACTCATCGACCGTCTCACCAACTGGGCCACCGCCTGGTCGGTTGGTCACGCCAGCAACGAGGAATGTGACGCACTGGGCATGGCCGCCGCCCAACGCTTGGCCGCCCGGCGTGCCCTCGACGGCCTCTCCGTCACCCCCGACCGAGTGCTCCTCGACGGCAACTGGGACTTCGTCGGCGGAGGCATCGCCCAGACCATTGTCAAAGGGGACGCCACGAGTTTGTCCATCGCCGCCGCTTCGGTCATCGCCAAAGTGACCCGCGATCGGTTGCTACGCCAAGCCGACACCCACTGGCCCGGCTACAACCTGGCCAGCAACAAAGGGTACCCGTGCCCCAAACATCGAGCCGCCCTCGCCCAACACGGCGCCACCACCTACCACCGGCGATCCTGGAGTTTCATGGACCAAACCGCCGAAACAGGCGAACCCCGCCGCCCCCGGTTTGATGACCACCCCGAGCTTTTTTAGAAGAACCAACCGCCGATGTTGACGCCAAAGGGTTACTGGCCTAGCGTTCGTTTTTGTGCAGAAACTCACCACACGCCTCTGGCTTCTCACCCTCTGGACCCTGGTGGTTTGGGGCGGGCGAGTACGCAACATTTTGAGCGACCCGGTGCTCACCACCCCCGAACAAGCATGGCGCCTCGGTTTAGCCATCCTCTTCGTAGCCTTGGCCGCAATCGGCCTATTCGTACTCTTGGGTTGGAAAAACACCCACCCCACCTTCGTGCAGCGTTTCGCCGCTGGTTTCTCGCTGTGGACCATGGCACTGTGGATCGTACGTGGCGGTGGAATATTGTTCGCCACCCACGATGCAGCATTTAAAATTGTGCACACCGTGCTGGCCCTCGGGTCCATCGGATTAGCCCTTCTGGTCTATCAAGCAGAGCGTCAACTGGCCGCCTCCGCCCGCTAGTCTCGCCACTATGGGTCAACCAATAACCGTCGTAGAAAAACTATCCTCCCGGCCGGGCATCGCCCGCTTCGAGATCAACCGAAGCCTCACCGGCATGGGCCACGAGCGCTACCAAGCCGGACAAGAAATCTTGGGTCAAAACCCCTCAGATGAGTTGGCCCGCCGACTCTTCGCCCACGCCGAGTTCGCTGGCCTGCACCTAAACGCCAACATGATAACCATCGACCTCGGCTCAGCAACTACCGCCGGGGTAGCCGACATCATCACCGACCTGCATCGCTTCTACGTAGAAGGCGTCGAAGTGCCCAGCGACGAGGAACTCACCAACCAAGCAAGTTAAAGGAAACCATGGCGGCATCAATAGAGGTAACCGACCCCACCAGCGTGGGCATGGACCCCAACCGCTTACAACGGGTAGCCGACTACGCCCGCTCCTACGTTGATGAAGGAAAACTCATCGGCACCGAAGTGCTGGTAGCCCGCCACGGCAAAGTGGTACTGCGCTCCAAAGCCGGCCTGGCCGACCGAGAAAACCAAACGCCTATCGTGGACAACACGTTGTGGCGTTTTTACTCCATGACCAAACCATTGACCTCGGTGGCCATCATGCAACTCGTCGAAGAAGGAAAACTCCGTCTGAGCGACCCTCTGCACGAGTTCGTCCCCGCTTTCGCCACCCAAAATGTTTTCTGCGGAGGCACCGCTGAAGACCCCCAAACCGAACCCGCTCACCGCCGCATCACCATCGCCGACCTCCTTACCCACACCGCCGGATTGACCTACTCATTTATTGTGCAGCACCCGGTGGACGAGATCTACCGCGGCAGTGGCTTGGACGCTATGGCCGGCCATGGCGACCTCGCGACCACCATTGATGCCCTCGCCGCCCTGCCGCTCCGCAACCAACCCGGTACCCGTTGGTCGTATTCCATGGCCACCGATGTGCTGGGACGAGTAGTAGAAGTGGTCTCCGGCCAACCGTTCGCCCAGCGCCTCAAAAGCCATGTACTGGACCCTTTAGAAATGCACGACACCACTTTCGCCGTGCCCGACGAAAAACTCGACCGGCTTGCCGCCTGCTACATGCCGACTCCCGAAGGGGGCGAACCGGTGCTCATAGACAGCGCAGAAACCAGTTCGTTCCGCAACGATGCTTGGTCCAGCGGCGGTGGCGGCATCGTCTCGTCACTAGAGGACTACCACCGGTTCTGCCAAATGTTACTCAACGGCGGACGCCACAACGAGCAACAAATCATTGGCCCCCGCACCCTGAACCTCATGATGCGCAACCACCTGCCCGAAGGCAAAGATCTCGAAGAAGTCGGCGACACTCTGTTTGTTAAAGGCTTGTTTACCGGAGTGGGTTTCGGCTTGGGGTTTTCAGTAGTGCAAGACACGGCGGCCGGGCACTTGCTGGCCAGCGAAGGCGAAGCCTCCTGGGGCGGCATGGCCTCCACCGCTTTTTGGGTCGACCCGAAAGAACAAATCAGCGCCATATTTCTTACCCAACTGGTGCCCTCAAGCACCTACATCAATCTTCGGTGGGACCTGCGCACCTTAGTAAACCAAGCCCTTGTCGACTGAACAATCCGCTGGCCATAAACCAGAAGTTGGGGTAGGCCCCCACCCGCAACCCTGGCCCGATGACCCAAAGTTCGACCCCGAACTTTTAGCCGAGGGCGACCGCCGCAACGTTATTGACCGCTTTCGTTACTGGCGCCGAGAAGCCATAGTGGAAGAACTCGATCAATATCGTCACGACTTTCACGTGGCCATAGAAAACTGGGAACACGACCTGAACATCGGCACCGTGGTGCGCAACGCCAACGCTTTTCTCGCCGCCGGCGTGCACATCGTCGGAAAAAAACGCTGGAACCGCCGCGGCGCCATGGTCACCGACCGTTACCAACATGTCACCCACCACCCGACCATCGAAGACCTGCTGGCCTGGGCCGCCACCGAAAACCTCCCGGTTATCGGTATCGACAACCTGCCGGGTTGTGTGCCCCTGGAAACCACTGACCTACCTAAACACTGCGTGTTCCTCCTGGGCCAAGAAGGCCCTGGGCTATCTGAACAAGCCCGCCAAGCAGTAACCAAAGTTTGTTCCATCGCTCAATACGGGTCAACGAGATCCATAAACGCCGGAGTGGCCTCGGGTATCGCCATGCATGCTTGGATCCGCCAACACGCCGACCCACCGGTAGGTTAAACACATGAGTCAATGCCGCTTTTTTGCCGCAGTTCTCCTGGCTTTCCCCGGGGTTCTTTTGGCCCATATTTTGGCTTACGGTTGGGTTGATTCGTTTGCACTCGCCGGTGGAGTTGGACATGGTTATCTGCCAATCACGGTGCCCGTAGTGGCACTTCTTGGCACGCTGTCTTTTCTTTGGCTAACCGTCACCGGTGTTCGCTCTGCAGGCTCTCAAGCCCACCCCCCGGTGCATTTGTTGTTGGCCTTGCAAGTTGTTCTTTTCGTCGGGCAAGAAGTCGGCGAGTATTTGTTTGCTGGCCAAGGTTTGCTTTCGCTGGCCGGTTCTCCAGCGTTGTGGCTTGGTTTGGTTTTACAACTCCCGATTGCCTTGTTGCTGGTGGGGCTGGTTCGACTCGGGCGTCGTGTCGCAGCCTTTTTCTTAACTGAGACATCCGTTGTTCCGGCATCGGTTAACCCGGTTTGGGCGCCCTCTCACCTCATCTTGGTGCGCTCTTTATCTTTAGTTCCGGTTGGGTTACGTGGCCCTCCGGTAACGGCCTGAGTTTCATTTACCCAGACCATTCTAAAAAAGGAGAAAAATATGAAAGATCGTTATTTTGTGGTGGCCGCACTCTTGTTGGTTGCCTTATCTGCTGCAGCTTGCAGCACCAAAAACACTTTGTTGCCCCTTGATGCTTCTACCACGACGGCCATGGACCAAGACACCATGGATCAAGGCACCATGGATCAAGGCACCATGGACCACGAAGACATGGTCGTTGAAGAAAATAGTCACGACCATGACCACGGAGAAATGGTTGATGTTTCTGGAGTTGCGAACCCGCCAGAAGTATCGGTAACCGCAACACCAGATGGAACAGGAGGCGCAACACTAGATATCGCCACCAGTAACTTCACTTTGGTGCCAGCGAACCCACCCTCTGACCATCAACCCGGTGAAGGCCACCTGCATATTTATGTCGATGGGGTATCAATAGCAATGGTGCACGAAACCACCGTGCACCTTGGCGACCTCAGCGACGGCCACCACAACATTCGTGTGACCGTGTCAACCAACGACCACAGAGATTATACCCTCGGCGAAACGGTGATCGCCGCATCCACTGAGGTTATGACCACCGGCGGTACGGCGGCCCAAGAAGCCGACCACACCCTTGCCCTTGAAGTGATGGACGGCATGGTAATGGGAGGCATCCAACGCCTCGCAGTGTCCGTCGGCGAGGTAGTTGCTATTACCGCAACCAGCGACACCGATGATTCGTTGCACATCCACGCCTATGACCTAACCCTTGAATTGAAAGCGGGCCAGCCTTCCACGCTCTTTGTAGAAGCATCGATTCCCGGTGTTTTTGAAGGAGAACTTCACCACGCTGGGTTTCAAGTACTTTCCCTAGAAGTGTCGTAATGCTGAACGAACTGTTTGTTTTTGCCCACGGAGTAGGGGGGCGAAGCGACCTCCCGATTTCAACCTGGACGGCGGCCTGGAGCGGAGCGGCGGTACTGCTGCTCTCCTTCGCCGCACTGGGTTTACTTTGGCATAAGCCGCGGTTTGCAAAAATTGCTGAGGGCCGGCCAGCACAAAAAGGGGAGCGTTTTGTCTCTTCCCTGCAGAGAGTATTGCGAGCTTTCTTGCTGGCTCTTTTCTTTGTTGTGCTAGTCGGCGGATTCGTCGGCCCAGATACCACGACCGGCAACCTCACCCCCGTCACCGTGTACATCATTTTCTGGATCGGTGGGTCGTTTCTGTCCGCACTGTTTGGGCCGTGGTGGCGAATGGTCAGCCCCTGGGAAACCCTCGGAAACCTCGTTGATCGCCTCCGCCCTCAAAAAGACCACACGCCCCCTAAGTGGCTGTCCAGCGGGTGGGCGGCCATGGTGCCGATCTCGCTGTTCCATTGGCTTGAGTTGGCCTACCACAATGGGTCAAGCCCCCGCACTTTGGGGTGGGCCATGTTGCTCTACACCATCTGGCTAATGGCCATGGCCTGGCAATGGGGTTGGGAAAATGCACGAAAGGCCGAAGGGTTTGGCGTGCTTTTTCAACTCATCGCCGCGCTCTCTCCGTTACATGCAGACCAGCACCAGAGGCTGAAGGTCCGGGCGCCTTTCGTAGGTGTGGCTGCCGTAACCATGACTCCGGCGCTCATTGCCCTTGTTCTCGCCGCGTTAGGTGGAACCGCATTTGACGGGGTTTCTCGCACCGGCTGGTGGGGCGACCTGACCGTCGGGCAAGGAGGCTGGGGTCTTACCGCGGTGCGGAGCATGGGTCTTGTTTGGGTTGCTTTGCTTGTCGGGTTGGCCTACCAATTGGCAAGCCGTCTGGGCGGCCAAATAACTCGTGACCTTTCTTTTGCCGAGCGGTTTGGTGCCACGTTGATACCGATTTTGGTCGGCTACGACCTGGCTCATTATTTTTCGTTATTTCTTCTCGAAGGCCAAGATTTTCTTCGACTGATTTCCGACCCTTGGGGACAAGGGTGGGACCTTTTCGGCACCGCGAACCGACTCACAAACTGGACGCTGGTGTCAACCCTCGTGGTGGGTTGGGTACAAATCGCCGCCATCGTAGGCGGGCACGTTCTTGGGGTATTTTTTGCCCACGACCGATCCATTGAACTTTGGCGGCCACAAATTGCTTTACGAAGCCAATACCCCATGCTGCTGGTGATGGTTGTTTACACGATGACCGGTCTGATCCTTTTGACCGGCTAGATTCCTATCATCATAAAAACGGCAGGGAATGATCAAAATGTCTGAACGCGAAGAAATGGATTGGGTTAAATACGGTAAGGCCGCTCGGGCCTTGGCCCAGATGGTGGCCGACGACGGTTATCGCCCCGACATGATCTTGGCCATCGTACGCGGCGGCATGTTTGTGGCCGGCTCGTTGGGCTACGCCATGGCAGTAAAAAACCTGTACGTCATGAACGTGGAGTACTACTCCGGGGTCGACGAACGCCACGACTTACCTATTGTGTTGCCTCCCTACGTGGACTGGGTAGATCTAAAGAAAGCCAAGATCCTCATTGCCGACGACGTAGCCGACACCGGCCATACCTTGGCTTTGGTGCGTGAAACAGCATTAGAACAAGTTGCCGAAGTGCGTTCGGCCGTGCTGTACCAGAAATCACATTCCGTAGTGGACTGCGAATACGTGTGGAAACACACCGACCAGTGGATCAACTTTCCTTGGTCAACTGAACCTCCGGTAGTAGATCTCTCCGAAGGCGGGCATCAAGCCCTCGACGCTTAAGCGTGAATAGCGGCTCGTCGAGCCGACCAGTTGACGGCCTCTTCAAGTTGGGCACCCACCGCAATAAGTAAGTCTTCTCGCCCGTACGCCCCCACAATTTGTACCCCAACCGGCAACCCATCAGATTGCCCAGTAGGCAAAGAAATTGCGGGCTGGCCGGTGGTGTTAAACGGTGAAGTAAACACGGCGTAAGGCAAAGAGCGCCGCGAGGCTCGAACCGGGTCGTCTTCGCTGGCGGTAAGTTCGCCGATTTTTGGCGGAGGTACTGCCGTGGTGGGGGTAAGGAGCAAGTCGAAGCCGTCTTCCCACCAGGTCAAAACCGAGCGCCGGAAGGCCCCCATAGCGGCTTGTGCCTTGGCGTAGTCGATGGCCGAAATGCTTTTTCCTTGGCTGCTTAGCCCCCAGTTGGTGGGCTCTATATCGTCTTGGGTAATAGGCCGCCCCAACTGTTCGCTGAGATACTCCAACCCCATAACCGAACTCACCGCCCATGTGGCGTTAAAAGCCTCGGCCATGGCGTGCATCTCGTCCAACGCCTGCGGATGGCTTTCGCTCACCTGGTGTCCCATTGATTCAAGTAACTGAGCGGCCTGCATGGTGGCGGCCGCACAGTCGGGGTGCACCGCGGTCATGGAATGTTCGTTCCAAATGCCGATGCGTAACGGCCCGGGGTTAGAGCCCACTTGGCCGGCATACGGCCGACCAAAGTCAGGGGCTACCACCCCGTCACCCAAGAAAGGAATAGCTGTGGCGTCCATGATGGCCGCCGTGTCGCGCATGGTGTGACTCACCACGTGTTGAACGCCGAGCCCCCATTCTTCACGAGGGCCCATGGAGATGCGACCTCGGGAAGGCTTTAGCCCCACCAACCCGCACATAGCAGCCGGAATGCGAATGCTGCCGCCACCGTCGCTGGCGTTAGCGGCCGGCACCATGCCCGAGGCAACTGCGGCGGCGGCCCCGCCTGATGATCCGCCGGTGCCATATTCAGGGTTCCAAGGGTTGCGGGTGGGCCCGTAAGCCAATGGTTCGGTGGTGGCGACCGTCCCTAACTCAGGGGTATTGGTGCGCCCCACGTTAATAAAACCCGCCTCTTTGTAACGCTGCACCATGTTGGCATCGGTGGTCCCGGTGAAGTTGGCGTCTTTCAGGGCCTGAACGCCAAAGTGGTGGGGCTGGCCGGCTTCTTCGACCCACAGATCTTTAAGAAGCATGGGAACGCCCCGAAAAGGACCATCGGGTAATTCCGGCGATGCCGCCAGTTCAAGCGCTTGTTCATATTGTTTATGAATAACCGCATTCAAGGTTTCGTTGTTGGCTTCGATGCGGTCAATGGTGGCTTGAATGCATTCCACGGGGGAAAGGTCGCCTTGGGCAATGCGCTGGGCTAAACCCACCGCATCAAGGTGAGCGAGTTCGTCAGGAGCAGGTGTTTCGGTCATACCCCGACGGTAGTCGCTCAGAGGTTAGGAGTTTGCTTCGGCGTGTTCAAGATAGTTGTAGACAGTAAAACGGCTGACCCCGAGGGCTTCGGCTACTTCTTCGACCGATTTACGCAAAGTAAAAGCCCCCCACTCGTTTAGCAAGGCCACCGTTTGCTGCTTTTGGATACGGGTCATGACGGAACGGTTGGCCCCGATTTCTTGCTCGGCGACTGTCAAGAGGTGCGCCAAGGCTTGATGAAGATCGGGGCGCCGCAAGCCGCCTACCACTTGTCCTTCCCATTCCAACGGCAGGTCACTTTCGGTGAGTTCTTCAAGAGTAAGCAAGCGAGCACCTAAAGCTTCGGCCGCCGGGGCCAGCGCTTTAAGAAAAGGATGCAGTGGTTCAGACACGTTTCTAGCGTAGCCCATTCTTTAACGTTGACAAAATGTTGAAAAACAGGCAGCATAGGAGTCTTATGTCCGTAACAATTGCTCGCTCGCTAGATCAAGCATTAGAAATTCTTAGCGAACGCCCCGATGCCCTGATTTTGGCCGGCGGAACCGACCTCATGGTGCAAATAAACCGTGGCTACCTCAACGAACTTTCTACGGTCATCGCCGTAAACCGCATCCCCGAACTTCAAGGCTGGAAACAACAAGACGACACCTTGGTTTTGGGTGCTGGCCTGACCTACGCCGAAATGGAAAAAAGCGACTTCACCTCCGTAGCCCCCGCCCTCGCCCAAGCAGCCCGTACCGTCGGCTCGCCACAAATACGCAACGCCGGCACCCTCGGAGGCAACCTGGGCACCGCCTCGCCGGCGGGCGACACCCTGCCCGTGCTGGCCGCCTTAGATGCCGTGATATGCCTGCGCTCGGCCCAGGGCGCACGCCGCCTGCCCATCCTCGAGTTCATCACCGGAGTAAAAAACAATGCCCGCCAACCCGGGGAACTCATCGAAGAAGTACATATACCTGCCGCTCAAGGGCATCAAGAGTTCTGCAAAATAGGGCCCCGCAACGCCATGGTTATTTCCGTGGCCTCATTGGCTCTGATAGTGGACCAACAAAACAAAAAAGTACGCCTCGGCCTCGGCACGGTCGGTCCGGTACCCCTACGCCCCGCCGAAGCCGAAGAACACCTCAGCACCAACGTCAACTGGGCGGCCAACACCGTGTCCACCGCCACCCTCAACCAATTCTCTGCGCTGGCTGCCGCCGCTGCCCAACCAATAGACGACCACCGAGGCACCGCCGCCTACCGCCGCCACGCCATCGGCGTCATGGCTCGCCGCACCGCCGCTCGAGCCTTCACCGAGGAAACACCATGACCACCAATCACTACACCTTGAAGGTCAACGGAAAAGAACACCAAGTGGCTGACGCTTGGACCGGCGAAAGCCTGCTCTGGGTGCTCCGCGAACGCTTAGGTCTACCCGGAGCCAAAAACGCTTGCGAAGAAGGAGAGTGCGGCTCGTGCTCAGTGCGCATCGACAACGAAGTGGTTTGCGGTTGCCTCGTGTTGGCCGCCACCGCCGTGGATTGCGAAATAACCACCATTGAAGGTTTGGCCCCCGAAGGCGAACTGGCAGACGTACAAGAAGCGTTTATCGAAGCCGGAGCCGTGCAATGCGGATTCTGCACCCCCGGGCTCTTGGTAACTATTGACAAACTGCTGGAAACCAACAACCAACCCGATGACCTCACGGTACGCGAAGCCATCAGTGGCAACCTCTGCCGCTGCACCGGTTACGGCCGCATCCTCGAAGCAGTCAACTTGGCCGCCACCAAACGGCGAGAAGCCACCTCATGACTGACATCCAAATCACTTCCCCGGTAAGCGCTCCCCGCATCGGTGAGTCAGCGCCCCGCCCCGACGGTGTCCCTAAAGTCACCGGAGCGTTCACTTTTTCTAGCGACCTGTGGCATAACAACATGTTGTGGGGCGGAACCCTGCGTTCCCCGCACCCCTCGGCCAACATTAAAAGCATCGACATCAGCGGCGCCTTGGCCATCAACGGGGTCAGCGCCGTACTCACTCACACCGACGTGCCCGGCTCCCTGCTTTACGGCCTTGAACACGCCGACCAACCGGTGCTCGCCGCCGACGTAGTGCGCTACGAAGGAGAATCAGTAGCCATCGTGGCCGCCGACCACCCCGAAACAGTACGCCGAGCCCTGGCAGCCATCGTGGTGGACTACCAAGTAACGGTGCCCCTCGTAGACCCCGAGGCCGCCGAAGCAGCCGAACCCATCCACCCCGACGGCAACTTGATACGCCGCTTACGTCTGCGCCACGGCGACCAAAACATCCAAGGAGAAATCCAAGTCGAAGGCACCTACGAAGTAGGCATGCAAGACCAAGCCTTCTTAGGCCCAGAATCTGGCCTAGCGCTACCCAGCGAAGACGGCGGAGTAGAACTCTTTGTCTCTACCCAATGGTTGCACTCCGACCGTGATCAAGTAGCCGTCTGTTTGGGCCTGCCGCCGGAAAAAGTTCGTTTCACCTTGTCGGGCGTCGGCGGTGCCTTTGGCGCCCGCGAAGACCTCAGCCTGCACGCCCACCTGTGCCTGCTGGCCCTCCACACCGGACGACCAGTAAAAATGGTGTACTCCCGAGAAGAGTCTTTCCACGGCCACGTGCATCGCCACCCGGCCCGCATGTGGTACCGCCATCACGCCGACACCGAGGGCAACCTGCTGCGGGTCGAAGCCCGGTTAATCCTCGACGGTGGTGCTTACGCTTCTTCCAGCGGGGCAGTCATCTCTAACGCCACCTGCTTTGCCGCCGGCCCGTACCTCATCCCCAGCGCCGACATTGACGGATCAGTAGTACGCACCAACAACCCACCCTGCGGAGCCATGCGGGGCTTCGGAGCCGTACAAACCTGCATAGGGCACGAAGCCCAAATGGACAAACTGGCCGCCGCCCTGGGCATGGACCCGGTAGAACTTCGGCTGAAAAATGTTTTAAAAAGCGGCGACAAACTACTCACCGGGCAGATCATCACCGGCACCGCCCCGGTAGCCGAAGTTATTAAAAGTTGCGTTGAGCACCCCTCAACCTTGGTGCAAAGCGACGACATGATGTCTCTTCCCGGAGGCGCCGGACGCACCGCCGACCCTCAACACATTGTGCGAGGCCAAGCCATGGCCGTGGGCTTCAAAAACCTTCTCTTTTCTGAAGGCTTCGATGACTACAGTTCGGCCATCTGCCACTTAGTTGATGGGGTAGCGACCATCACCTGTGCCTGTGCAGAAGTCGGGCAAGGGTTCGTGACTTTGGCCCAACAAATAACTCGAGAAGTCCTGGGCGTTGAAGAAGTCATCTTGGCTCCCGCCGCCACCGCCACCGTGGGGTCTGCCGGGTCCACCTCGGCTAGTCGACAAACATGGATGTCCGGGGGAGCAATACAAAAAGCCTGCGAAGCGGTGCGCCAACAACTCCTCGAACGGGTGGCCGCCGAACACCAAGTTGACCTCGATGACCTGGTGTTAGCCGACGGACAAATAGTGTCCCTGGCCGGAAACTTCTCGTTAAGCCTGGCTGCTGCTACTACAGAGCCATTAGAAGCAGACATCGAATACCACCACGCACCCACTTACCCGGTTGACGAAAATGGCCAAGGCAACGCCCACGTTTCTTTCGCCTTCGCCGCTCACCGAGCGGTGGTCGACGTAGACCCCGACCTAGGTTTGGTCAAAGTAGTTGAACTCACCACCTCTCAAGATGTGGGACGCCTCTTGAACCCATTACAAGCGATCGGGCAACTCGAAGGTGGCACCTCTCAGGGAGTCGGCTTAGCCATTATGGAAGAAGTGCTGGTCACCGACGGGCATATTCGCAACGCTTCGTTCACCGACTACCTGATACCCACCGCATTAGACATGCCACCGGTAGAAATAGCGGCCTTCATTGAACAACCCGAACCCGGCGCCCCCTTCGGAGCCAAAGGCATCGGCGAACCTCCGTCCATTTCTTCTACCGCCGCCGTAGTAGCCGCTTTACGCGACGCCACCAAACTGGAGTTGCCGCGAGTACCAGTGCGCCCCACCGACATTGTGCAATTAGAAAGCGACGCCTCGTGAACCACCAAGACTTGCGCATAAACGAAGACCGCCTTATGCAACGCATTGAGGACCTCGCGACCATCGGTCCCCTCGGAGAAACCGGCTCTTGCCGATTGGCCTTAACCGACGAAGACCGCCAAGGCCGCGACTTGGTGGTTACCTGGATGCGCGACCTGAGCTTAGAAGTCACCATTGATGGCATTGGCAACGTGACGGCCACCCGCCCCGGTCGCCACCCCGGACCAGCCACCATGACGGGCAGCCACATCGACACTGTGGCCACCGGCGGCCGCTACGACGGCAACTTGGGAGTACTCGCCGGCCTTGAAGTCCTCGAAACACTGAGCGAAAACAACGTAGAAACCGAACACCCCATGGGAGTAGCGTTTTTTACCGACGAAGAAGGCGCACGCTTTGCCCCCGACATGTTGGGCAGCCTGGTCTATGTAGGCGGCATGGCCCTCGAACAGGCCCTCGACATTGAAGGAATCGACGGCACCATGGTCGGAGAAGAACTAGAGCGCATCGGCTACCGCGGCCCCGGACCCTGCCCTGGAACACCCCCTCGAGCATTCGTGGAACTCCACATCGAACAAGGCCCACTCTTAGAGGTTGAAGGCACCACCATCGGAGCAGTCACTGGAGTACAAGGCATTTCGTGGACCGAATACACCATCACCGGGCAATCCAACCATGCCGGCACCACCCCAATGCATCTTCGTCACGATGCCGGGTACGTCGCCGCCAAAATAGCCGTCACGGCACGAGAACTGGCCGACCGCATGGGAGGCCGCCAAGTAAGCACCGTAGGACGCATCAACCTCCACCCCGACCTAGTAAACGTAGTAGCCGGCCAAGCCACCCTGACCGTCGACCTACGCAACACCGACGAAGCACTCTTAAAATCTGCCGAAGCAGAAATAGCAGCCTGCGTAGAGCAACTTGAACAAAGCGAAGGGGTGACCATTACCTCACGCACCTTGGCCCGCTTCGAACCCGTGGTCTTTGACCCCCAGGTGGTAGCCACCGTAGAAACAACCGCCCAACGCCTCGGCCACTCGGCAACCACCATGCCCTCCGGAGCCGGTCACGATGCCCAAATGATGGCCCGGGTTTGCCCAACCGGCATGGTATTCGTACCCAGCAAAGACGGCATTAGTCACAACCCGGCCGAACACACCGACCAACAAGACCTGGCCGCCGGGGCCGACGTATTATTGCAAACCATGCTGGCCCTCGACGCAACCGACTTCAACGGAGACACCGCATGACCCGCATGGTTACCATCGGGGCCGCCCAAACTGGGCCCATTCAACGCAGCGACACCCGAGCTGAGGTAGTGGAGCGTCTCATCGCCTTGCTGCGCCAAGGCGCCGCCGCAGGCTGCGACCTGGTGGTGTTTCCTGAACTCACCTTGACTACTTTTTTCCCTCGCTGGTTCGTTGAAGACCGCGCCGAGTTTGATCACTTTTTTGAAACAGAAATGCCCGGGCCAGAAACCCAACCCCTTTTTGACGAAGCGGTACGCCTCCAAGTCGGGTTCCACCTGGGTTACGCAGAACTCACCCCCGACGGCCACCACTACAACACGGCCATCTTGGTGGAACCCACCGGCCAAATAGTGGCCCGCTACCGCAAAGTTCACCTCCCCGGCCACGAAACACACGAACCCTGGCGACCCTTTCAACACCTCGAGCGCTACTACTTCGAAGCCGGCCCTAGCTTTGACGTTCACCGAGCCTTCGGTGGCCTCATGGGCATGGCCATTTGCAACGACCGCCGTTGGCCCGAGACCTATCGAGTATTAGGCCTCCAAGGCTGCGAAATGGCCCTCATCGGTTACAACACCCCCACCCATTACGCCCCCGACCCCAGCCAAGACCGCCTGCAAGGGTTTCACAACCACTTGGTATTGCAATCTGGGGCCTACCAAAACGGCATGTGGGTAGTAGGAGTAGCCAAAGCCGGAGAAGAAGAAGGCTGCCACCTGCTGGGCGAAAGCGCCATCATCGCCCCCTCCGGCGAGATCATGGCTGTTTGCACCACCGATGGTGACGAGTTGGTGGTGGCCGAATGCGACCTCGACCTCTGTGTCAACTACAAAGAAACACTTTTTGACTTCGACCGGTACCGCCGCCCCGAGGTGTACCGGCGCATCGTTGACCAAACCGGAGTAGAAATCCCGCCGCATTTACATAACCCAGAGGAGGCATCGTGACCAACTTTGACCTCAACGGACAAGCAGTCACCACCGGGCAACACGCCAACCTTTTAGCAGCGCTACGCGACGAACTTGGGGTACTTTCTCCCAAAGACGGGTGTTCACCATCGGGGCAATGCGGTTGCTGCACGGTGCTCATAAACGGTAAAGCTCGGGTGGCTTGCCAAACTTCATTAGAAAAAGTCGACGGGGCCACCGTCACCACTTTAGAAGGCCTAGGCGATGAAGAACGCCTACGCTACGCCGAAGCGTTTGCCGCCCATGGAGCCCTGCAATGCGGGTTCTGCACCCCGGGCATCGTCATGCGGGCCAAAGCCCTGATTGACAAAAAAGGCGCCGAACTTACCCGTAGCGACGCCCAACGACACCTCGGTGCACACCTTTGCCGTTGCACCGGTTACGTCTCAATTCTCGACGCCGTAGAAACCCTGGCCGCCGGTGAAACCCCGGTGTCTTTGCCTCAAGGAGGCTTAGGAACCAGCGGTGCTAAATACGAGGCCGCCGAATTGGCCTTGGGCGACCGCCCGTTCATTGACGACCTTTACCCCGAAGGGCTTTTACACGGCGCCTTGCACCTCGCCGCCCACGCCCGAGCCGACGTATTGGCCATCAACACCACCGCAGCCCAAGCCTTAGCCGGAGTTCACCAAGTGTTCACGGCCGCCGATGTTCCCGGAGACCTCAAGGTCGGCATTATTCACACCGACTGGCCAGTGTTTATCCCAGCAGGTGGCCGCACTTCATACCTCGGCGATGTGCTGGCTTTCGTAGTCGCCGATACCCGAGAACTGGCCCGTCAAGCCGCTGAACTGATCGAGGTGGACTACCGCCCGCTCCCCGTATTTAACGACCCCGTATTGGCTTTGGCCTCCGACGAAAATGCAGTGTGGGGTCTCGACGGGAACACCCTTTCGCATTCCACCTACGCCCGCGGAGACGTAGAAACAGCATTAGCATCTTCGGCCCACGTGATAGAAGAAATCTTTCAAAGTCAACGCATCGAACACGCCTTCTTAGAACCTGAATCCACCATGGCTGCCCCCACCGACGACGGCAATTTGCATGTGTGGTCCGGCGGGCAAGGAGTCTGGGATGACCGCAACCAAATCGCGGCAGTGCTTAACTTGCCCCGCGAAAAAGTCACCGTGGAGCTGGTGTCTAACGGGGGAGCGTTCGGCGGCAAAGAAGACATGTCGAACCAAGCCCAAACCGCTTTAGCGGCCTGGCTGTTGCAAGCCCCCGTGCGCTGCACGTTGTCGCGCAACGAATCATTTTTAATGCACGCCAAACGCCACCCCATCCGCATGGCCTACCGAGCCGGATGCGACGCCGACGGAAAACTCACCGGCCTTTGGGTGCGTATGATCGGCGACTCCGGCCCTTACGCCTCGGTGGGCATGAAGGTGCTGGAACGAGCCGCCGGCCACGCCAGCGGACCCTACGTAGTACCCAACATAGATGTGGAAGCCACCGCCGTACGCACCAACAACCCGGTATGCGGCGCCTTCCGAGGGTTCGGAGCCAACCAAGCACAATTCGCTATGGAAGGCATGATGGATCGCCTGGCCGAAAAAGTAGGCATCAGCGGGTGGGAAATGCGCAGCCGCAACGTGATCAGCCCCGGCGTGGTTTGGGGCCCCGGACAAATAATGGACGATGGTTGTTTGGGAGCCCGAGCGTGCCTCGACGAGGTTAAAGAGGACTACTTCCAAGCTCAAGCTGCCGGAAAACCCGTAGGGCTCGGTCTGGGCTTAAAAAACTCCGGCCTGGGCAACGGATTCAACGAAATCGCTCGAGCCGTTGTGCGCTTTCGTAGTGATGGAAAAGTAGAAGTACGTCACTGCTGGACCGAAATGGGTCAAGGCATTCACACGGTGGCCCGACAAGTAGCAGTCGAAGAACTCAAGATCGAATCAAGCCGCATCGAAGTCATCGTGGACACCACCCGAGAACTCGGCAACGGACAAACCACCGGCAGCCGCGGCACATTGATGGGCGCCGGCTCGGTAGCCGATGCCTGCCGGGTGGCTTTGGCTGACGGTTGCCAAGAAGAAATCGATTATCTCGGCGAATACCGGGTGGATTGGACCAACGCCCTCGAAGACGGAGTAGAAAACCCCATCTTGCATTCCACCTTTGGGTACGCCGCCCAAATGGTTATTTTGGATCCCGAAACCGGCGACGTAGAACACGTAGTAGCCGCCCACGATGTAGGCCGAGCGGTCAACCCACTGCTGTGCCAAGGCCAAGTTGAAGGCGCCGTCCACATGGGGTTGGGCTACGCCCTCACCGAAGGGTTCCCGGTAGACGAAAACGGCCGGCCCACCAACGACACGTTACGCAAACTCGGTATTTTACGCCCCAGCGCTATGCCCACCGTAGATGTGCGTTTGTTGGAATGTCCCCAACCCGACTCGCCCTACGGCATCAAAGGAGTAGGAGAAATCGGCCTAGTGCCCACCGCCGGAGCGGCCGCCGCCGCCCTGCGTTCTTACGACGGACAATGGCGAAACGAATTACCCCTAAACGCCCCCGACCAACGCGACCACTGGGCCCCCTGGGATGGACGCTAAATGAACACCACCCCCGGCTTGGTGTGCGCTCACCATCATCTTTACTCGGCCCTAGCCCGCGGTATGCCCGCCCCGCCCCACACACCCACCAAGTTTCTGGAAATCCTTGAACAAGTTTGGTGGCGCCTTGACCTCGCTTTAGACCCCGAAATTATCCGCTGGTCAGCCAAGTTGGGGGCCCTCGAAGCGTTAGAAAACGGCACCACGGCCATCATCGACCATCATGAATCTCCGCACGCTATTGAAGGCTCGCTGTCGATTATTGCCGAGGCCTGCGCCGAAGTTGGGGTGCGAGTCAACTGCGCCTACGGGGTAACCGACCGCCACGGCAGCGAAGGGGCCGCTCGTGGCTTAGCCGAAAACGACCGCTACCTCAGCGAAGGCGGAAAAGGCATGGTCGGGGTGCACGCCGCTTTCACCTGCCGCGACGAAACCCTCCAAGCGGCCGCCGACCTGGCCCTCCGCCACCAGGTAGGCGTACACATCCATGTCGGCGAAGGAACCGATGACCACGACGCCGCCCAACGGTTGCGTTCCTTAACCACCGACCAATGGATGATCATCCACGGTGTGCACCTCGAAGACGATCACGGCTTGGCCGGCACGGTAGTGCATAACCCGCGGTCCAACATGAACAACAGCGTGGGCTACGCCCGGCCGGCCCGGTTTGCTAACCCCATCGCTTTAGGAACCGACGGCATCGGAGCCGACATGGTTGAAGAATTCCGTTTGGCCTTTGCCCGCCATCGTGAAGACGACGTTACGGCCACCCCGGAAACCTCATGGCAATGGTTGGCCGCCGGATGGGACCTGTTTCCCGAAGCCATCGACGACCGAGTCACCTGGAGCTACGACCCCATGGACGCCTGGCACTTGGCCTACACCCCCGGGGTGCGCCCCGTTGAAGTTGAAATAGGCGACGAAATAGTTTGGCAAAATGGAGCAGCCACTCGAGTGGACGCTGGAGAAATACGAGCCCGAGCCGCCGAACAAGCAAACCGCTTGCACAAAAAATTAGCAGACCTGTAACCCAAGGAGAAAAACATGACCCGCCTAGCAATTTACCTCCAAGATGCTCACCCCATAACCGAGGCCATTGAATACGCCCAATACGCCGAAACCCAAGGCTTCGAAGCGGTATGGCAAGCCGACTCGCGTCTGGTGCGCGACGCCGTAGTACCTATGGCGGCCTTCGGGGCCTGCACCGAAACCATCAAAATTGGCTCCGGCGTGGTGGACTGCTGGACCCGCAACCCGGCCCGCTTAGCCTCCACATTTTCTACCCTCGACGACCTGGCCCCCGGCCGCATGATCTTGGGTATCGGCGCCTGGTGGGACCCACTGGCCAGCAAAGTAGGGATCGAACGCAAACGCCCCTTAGGAGTCATGCGCGAAGTGGTCACCACCGTGCGGGCCCTGCTGGCCGACGAAACGGTGACCTTCCACGGCGACTTTGTACACCTCGACGGGGTGGAGCTGGACTACGTCTACCAAGAACGCCGCCCCAAAGATGTACCCATTTACATTGGCGCAACCGGCCCCAAAATGCTAGAACTCACCGGAGAAATTGCCGACGGGGTGGTGCTCAACTATCTGGTGTCTCCTGAATACAACAAAAAAGCCATGCAGTCTTTAGAAACTGGCGCCGACCGGGCTGGCCGCAGCATGGACGACATTGACCGCCCCCAACTGGTGGTGTGTTCAGTGGCCGACACCCGAAAAGAAGCCCTCGACGGGGCTCGCCTTATGGTCACCCAATACTTGGGTCAACAACCACACATTATGAAAGCCTCCGGGGTACCCGAGTCGCTCTTAGAAGAAATCGGCCAAGTGCTGACCTGGCCCGCCACCCACGAACAAGTCGAAGCAGCCTCAAAACTGGTACCCGACGACATCGTGCAAATGATTTGCGCCGCCGGCACCCCCGACGAAGTACGAGAAAAAGTAGGACAATATATGCAAGACGGTTGCACCTGCCCCATCTTGTACCCCCTCGGCCCCGACGTAAAGATGATGATCGACACCTTCGCCGACTGGACCCCTTAATGGCCCGGCTGGTTATTCGTGGGGCCCGCTACCCCGGAGACATCGCCATAGAAAACGGGGTCATCGTGGCCCTCGGCACCGTCGAAGCCCAACCCGACGACCAGACACTGCGCTGCGAAGGTGACATCGTTACTGCTGGCTTAGTCAACACCCACCACCACCTGTATCAATGGATGACCCGCGGCCGAGCCACCGGCTGCAACCTTTTCGACTGGTTAGTAGAGCTCTACCCGGTGTGGAACCGGTTAAGCATCGAAGACGTACACGCCGCCGCCTTAGTAGGTCTCGGCGAGCTGGCCGCCACCGGCTGCACTACCGCCGCCGACCACCACTACCTGGTGCCCGGTGGAGACGACAGTGTTTTTGATGCCATCGTAGATGCGGCAAAACAAACCGGTATCCGGCTTTTTCTCTCGCGAGGATCAATGGACCTCGGCGAAAGCCAAGGAGGGCTCCCCCCAGACCGGGTGGTCGAAGACCGAGACGCCATCTTGGCTTCCACCGAAGCAGTAGCGGCCCGCCATCACGACGGCGACATGGTTCACGTAGTCGTCGCCCCCTGCAGCCCCTTCTCGGTAACCACCGAACTTATGGTCGAATCAGCAGAACTAGCCCGCCGCCTCGGTTTGCGTCTCCACACCCACCTGTGCGAAACCGCCGAAGAACAACAACACTGCTTAGATCGCTTCGGCATGCGCCCAGTAGAAATGCTGGACCAATGGGGATGGGTAGACAACGACGTTTGGTTAGCCCACGGCATACACATTGACGATTCAGAAATGCAACGCCTCGGAGCGGCCGGCACCGGCATCGCCCACTGCCCGTCGTCTAACGCTCGGCTAGCAGCCGGCATGTGCCGGGTTACCGACCTGTTGGCCGCCGGCTGCCCGGTAGGCCTCGGCGTAGACGGAGTGGCCTCTAATGAAGTAGGCGGCTTGTTCCCCGAATTACGCCAAGCGCTCTACACCGCCCGCTTGCGAGAACTTCGCCCCGACGCCCTAATGCCCGACCAAGTAATAGACCTCGCTACCCACGGAGGGGCGCAATGCCTGGGCTTAGAAAACGTGGGCCAACTGGCGCTAGGTCAACAAGCCGACCTGGCCATTTGGCCCGGCAACGACCTCGGCGACATGGCCGACGCCTTGGCCGGCTTAGTGATGGGCCCCGATCGTCGAGCCCGCCACGTGCTGGTAGGCGGCAAACCGGTGGTCACCGACGGAGAGGTTTTAGGTTTCGACTTAGCTTCCGCCCACCGAAACCTGGCTTCCCGTGCACAAGAACTCTGGGACTAAGGCAAAGAAAAGTAGACCTTTGGTTTTCTTTAGGCCATGATGGGTTCATGATCACCGCAGAGTTCACCATTGAACCGTTCGTAGATGGCGACCCGGGCCCCCACGTACAAGAGGCCATCGAGGCCATCGAAGCAACCGGGCTAACCGTAGAAGTCGGCCCTTTTGGTACCGCCATAACCGGCGACCAAGCGACCGTGCTGCCAGCTATTGAGGCCATGTTGCAAGCAGCAGTAAACAACGGAGCGACCCGAGTTTCGCTCCAACTCGAGATGAACTAAAGGGCCAGTTCAAGCACAAACAAGAAGCTTGCCCGGTAAATGCTTCCCGTGCAGAATGTAAAATGGGTCAAAAGTCCGCAAAGTAACGCGCGGCACCGCGAAATGTGGCAAGATAACTCTTGGTCAACATGGGCCGTCGGGGGAACGAAAACCCCCACCTGGTTGGCGTGTAGAGGAGAAAATAATGCGACGTCGTCTGTTTAGTTTGCTGGCTATTGTTCTCGCTTTTGGAGCCATTGCTTCCGCCTGCGGGTCCGATGACAGCGACAATGAAGTTAAAGCAGCTTTTATTTACGTAGGCCCCCCCGGTGATGCCGGATGGACATGGGCCCACGACCAAGGTCGGGTAGCGGCCGCTGAAGCCACCGGCATAGAAACCGCTTTTGTGGAATCTGTACCAGAAGGCACCGCCGACTTCGGCAACCATGCGCGTGACTTCATCGACCAGGGCTACAACGTCATCGTTGGTACCTCCTTTGGTTACATGGACGACATGCTCGCTCTGGCCGACGAATACCCCGACGTCGTCTTTGACCACGTTTCGGGCTACAAAAACAACGACACAAACTTCGGTAACTCGTTCGGACGCATGTACGAACCTCGTTATCTCTCCGGCATGGTGGCCGGCGCAATGACCGAAAGCAACTTGCTTGGTTACGTCGCCGCCTTCCCCATTCCTGAAGTAATCCGCGGCATCAACGCCTTCACCTTGGGCGCACAAGCCACCAACCCCGACGTACAGGTCGAGGTTGTTTGGACCAGCACCTGGTTTGACCCTGCCGTAGAAGGCGACTCTGCTCAAGCCCTCTTAGATAAGGGCGCCGACGTAATCGCCATGCATCAGGACTCCCCCGCAGCAGGCGAAAAAGCCGAAGCAGCAGGCGCACGTTGGGTTTCTTACAACTCAGACATGAGCGCTTTTGCGCCCACCGCCTACCTGACCGCACCGGTCTGGAACTGGGGCCCGCGTTACATCGACATCATCAACCAGGCCAAAGAAGGCACCTACACCGGTGGCTCCTACTGGGGCTCTATGGCTGACGGCGTAGTTGATCTCGCTCCTATCGCTTCGGACGTTCCCGGCGATGTAGTTGCAGAAGTAGCCGACGCGAGACAAGCCATCATTGACGGAGAACTCCATGTCTTTGCTGGCCCAATCACTGCCCAAGACAGCAGCGTTATGGTGGCCGCTGGCGAAACCATGGACGACGGCTCCATGCTCGGTATGGGTGCATTCGTTGAAGGCGTAATCGGTTCAACCGGCTGATTAGTTACTCATTGACTCGGTAGGCGGCGCCCGCGAAAAGATTCGTTGGCGCCGTCACCGCGTTTAATAAGAAACAACCCTCTTTATGACCCCCGCATCTACCGCCGCCGTTGACCTGGTGAATATCTGGAAACGTTTTCCTGGTGTAATCGCCAACGCAGGTGCATCGCTTCAAATAAAAACTGGGTCCATACATGCCGTCCTCGGAGAAAATGGTGCCGGCAAATCAACGCTCATGAACGTTTTGTCAGGGGTTTACCGACCCGACGAAGGCCAGGTACTTATCGACGGAGAAGCCCATCATTTTCGCTCTCCGTCCGACGCTTTAAACGCCGGCATCGGCATGGTCCATCAAGAATTTCGCTTAGTGCCGTCGTTCACGGTGGCGGAAAATGTGGTGCTGGGTGCTTCAGACCGGGTGGTACGCCGCACCGCAGTAGAAAAAGAAGTAGGCGAGTTGGCCGAACGCTTTGGCTTAGCGACCGACCCTAGCCGACCCATTTGGCAACTCTCAATGGGGGAGCGTCAACGCGTTGAAATACTCAAAGCCTTGTGGCGCAACGCACGCATTCTCATTTTAGATGAACCCACCGCAGTGCTCACCCCTTCTGAAGCGGACGAGTTGGGTCGGGTGCTCCGCACCATGGCCGACGATGGGCGATCAGTAATTTTTATTAGCCACAAACTGCATGAAGTAACCGGATTCTGTGATGAAGCGACCGTGTTACGTGGAGGAAAAACGGTGGCCGCTTCGCTTCAAGTAGCAGACACCAACGCCCACGAATTAGCCGGTCTCATGGTGGGGTCCTCCCCAGTCATTAGTGAGCGCCCCCCGGCCCGCCAAGCAGGTGAAGTCCTGTTGGAAGTAAAAAACCTCGAAGCGCAAAGCGACCGCAGCCTGCCCGTTTTACATGGCCTCAGCCTGCAAGTGCACAGCGGAGAAATTGTGGGCATCGCCGGGGTCTCGGGCAATGGCCAACGCGAAATGGCGCAAGTCATTGCCGGGTTGCGCCCCGCCACCGCAGGTTCGGTAAGCATTGCCGGGCAAGAGGTCACCGCAACACCTCCGGCCGTCCGCTTTAAAGCCGGATTGGGGTACGTACCCGAAGATCGTTTGGGCGTCGGGCTGGCTCCGCGCCTCACGGTGACCGAAAACGCCATACTGCGCAACTACCGCAACCTCCGCAGAGGCCCATTTCTGGACAACGACCAGGCCGACAGTCACTGCCAAGACATCGTTGAACGTTTTGGTGTAAAGACCGGCCCGATGCACGAACCCATCGCCGGCTTATCAGGAGGAAACCTGCAAAGACTCTTAGTGGGGAGAGAACTTAGTGGCGGCCCTAAAGTCTTGGTGGCGGCCCAACCCACACGAGGTCTTGACGTCAAAGGCGTAAAAGCTATTCAAGATTTGTTAATCGCCGAACGAGACGCCGGAGTGGCTGTCTTACTGGTTTCTGAAGACCTCGACGAACTCTTTACCCTCTCTGATCGACTTCTGGTTATCCACGATGGTCAGATTGTGGGCGAATTCAACCCCGAAACGGCACAACGCCACCAAGTGGGAGCCGCCATGACCGGAGAAGTGGTAGCGCAATGACTCGCCTAGTGCTGGTACGCCGCGAACAAGTATTAAAAGGTGGCCAACCGCTGGCCTTTTTGATCGGACTGGTTTTTGCCATGCTGGTCGGAGTGGTGCTTCTTTTAATTTCTGGCCACGACCCACTAGCCATTTATGGTCGCATGGTAGAAGCATCGCTGGGGAGCCCGAGAGCATGGTCGATCACGTTAAATAGAGCAGTCCCCTTGGGCCTGGCCGGCCTAGCCGTCGCCGTCGCTGGAAGCATGGGCCTCTGGAATATTGGGGCCGAAGGGCAAATCTTAGCCGGAGCCATGATGGCCGCTTGGGTAGCTCGTCTCGGCGAAGGATGGGCTAGCCCCCTGCTTATCACCGCCATGTTGGTGGCCGCAGTGGTTGGGGGAGCGTTGTTGGCTTCTGGGCCGGCGGTTGCCCGGGCGCAAATCGGGGTCAACGAAATCATTACCACCCTGATGCTGAACGAAGTGGCCTTGCGCTTACTCCAATGGCTTATTCACGGCTCGTGGAAAGACCCCGAATCGCACGGGTTCCCGCTGGCCCCTATGTTGCCTGACGAAGCGCGCTTGCCGGGTCTCTTTGAACGTGCCCACTGGGGCGTAGTTATAGCCCTCGGCGTGATTGCCTTATTTGGCCTAGTGGCCAGCCGAACAGCCTGGGGCTACGAACTTCGAGTCGCCGGGTCTTCGGGAGCCACGGCACGCTATGCCGGTATTTCTCTCAAACGAAAAATTACTACCGTCTTGATATTAAGTGGCGGAATCGCCGGCCTCGCGGGCGGCATCGAACTCTCCGGAAACGCCGACCGGATCACCGAAGGCATCTCTGCCGGTTACGGTTTTGCCGGCATTATTGTGGCCGCCCTTGCCTTGCTTCGGCCCTCTGGCGTAGCGGCCGTGGCCCTGCTGTTCGGCGCAGTACAAGTCGGCGGGTTGAGCATCCAAACCATGGGTGTCTCATCTTCGGTGTCAACAATATTGCAAGCCTTCATTCTCTTTGGAGCGATTGGGGCGGGCGTATTTAGCCGCTACGCCGTACGCCGAGTAAACAACGACAAAACAAGCAGCGAATCATGACCGAAGCATCAATGATTGGGCTTTTGAGCGCCACCGTTTCTTTCGGCGCACTGCTTTACCTGGCGGCCCTCGGTGAACTCGTTACCGAAAAATCGGGCATCTTAAACTTAGGCGTCGAAGGCATGATGGCCATTGGGGCAGTAACCGGTTTCATGGTGGCCTTAGAGACAAACAACCCGTGGATAGCGTTCCTGGCCGCCATCGTAGCAACCGCAGTTTTCGCTCTTCTGCATGGGCTTTTCACGGTCATTCTGGGGGCTGAGCAAGTGGTTTCTGGTTTGTCGCTCACCATTTTAGGTGTCGGCCTCGCAGCCTTTTTGGGTAAAGGCGCGGTGGGACGCCCTCCCGGAGCAGTATTGGCGCCCGTAGATTGGGGCCCGCTTTCTGATATTCCTTGGGTAGGAACAATATTTTTTAGCCAATCGCCGGTGGTTTATTTTGCGGTGCTGGCCGGCGTCGCAGTATCGCTTCTTTTAACGCACACCAGCGTTGGTTTGGCCCTGCGGGGAGCCGGAGAATCTGCGTCTACGGTCGACGCAGCAGGTTATTCGGTAACCGCTATTCGCCTCGCCGCCGTGGCCTTTGGCGGAGCGATGGCTGGCGCTTCGGGCGCCTACCTCACCCTCAGCCTTACCCCTCAGTGGGCCGAAGGCCTTACGGCAGGTCGAGGCTGGATAGCGGTAGCGCTGGTTATTTTTGGGGCATGGCGCCCCGGAAGAGCAGCGGTCGGGGCGGTACTCTTTGGCGGTTTGTTGGCTTTGAAGACCCGACTCCAAACTTTCGGGGTTGATCTTTCCCCCATTTTGCTTTCAATGCTGCCTTATTTGCTGACCATCGCCGTCTTGATTGTGATATCCATCCGGGCTCGTAATCGCCCTTCGGCTGCTCCGGCCGCTTTAGGCCAGACCTACCGTCGAGAAGAGCGCTAGCGGGTCACCCCAGAAAATAAGACGACCGCAGAAGCACTTGGGTCAAGCGTCCCGTCGGCGTGAGCGGTTAACAAGCCAGCCAAGCCAGCGGTGCCGGTGGGGTCGGCGTCGATGGCAGTATGGGCGTGGGTCAGTCGGTGGGCTTCGACAATGTCGGCTTCGGCGGCCACTACCGGCTGGTTATTTTGTTGCTGTAGCGCCCAAACCAATGGTTTCCAGTCGTAGGTGACGTCATCTAAAATGCCGCTGGCTGCCGATGCGGGGTTGGGCCACGGCTCCATAATTTGTGGAGCCTCCAGAGGTTCAGCGACGGTGCTGGCTGCTACTTTTTGAAAAGCTTGATTAAGCGGGGCGCAGCCTGCTGCCTGCACAGCCCGAAGGTGAGGCAGCGTAGACAAAGCCCCAAAATATTTGGCATCGACCAAAGCTTGCACGGTAGAAGAAGCCAAGGCTCCGCCGCCCACTTGAATAAAAAGGTGATCCGGCACTGACTGTTGTTCAACCCATGAAGCAGCAAGTTCAAAACCGAGTGTCCGCCCGCCATCTAAAGTAAAAATATTGTCGGTGCCTTGACAGCCAAAAGCGATAGCGCCTTGACTGACTACCTCACGAGACCGCAACACACAGGGGTCGCCGTCTTCGTGAGGTTGGCGCTCACAAATGCGTACTTGGGCTCCCAAATCATCAAGATGATCTAAAACGTTGGGGTCAGCCCAAGTGGGTACATGTACCGCCAGAGGACGTCCGGTGGCTCGAGCAATAACGGCGGCCGCTAAAGCAGCATTTCCGCAAGAAGCAATAGCCAGTGGCGTAGAGAGCGGCACCTCATCAACTGCTAAATGTAGGGCCAAACCAAACAAATGGCGGGCCTTATGGCTGCCCGAAACATTGTTGGTTTCGTCCTTTACCCAAAGACTGCCAGTGCGGCCCAACGACTCGTTGAGTTGGGGGGCGAGACCCAAGGGGGTGTGGCGAAAACCGGTGCCATCAACTTCTGCTACCGCTTGGTCGAGGCGCTCCACCATGGCCACAAATTTTTGATCAGACCAACCAGTATCTAAGGCCTTGGTGTACGACCACAGCAGCGACCGAAACTGTAAAAACGGGTTTTCGTTTGTTGTTTCTGCGCTCGGCCAAGTCGCTCCCGGGGGGGAGCCCAGCCAGCCTTGTTCCCGGGTGAGGGGAGTCATTAGTCGGCCAACACGCCGGTGCGGTCGTTGAACTCGTTGATCATCTCGTCCCAACCCGGGGCCAACCCTTGCAAGTATTTCCAGAAACCTTGTTGGCGGCGGATTTCGAAATCGGGGAAATCGATGCCTTGCTGCTCAACCCAGGTGTAGTAGCCCAAGTTAAAGATGCGGTTACGGCCAGCCTCATCAAGAATCTCAACGTTGCTGGTGTCGCAACCTTTGAGATGCTCTTCGGTGGCGGCTGCCGCTTCAGTGAGACCAAAACCGGAGGCGTAGCGGCCAGCAGCCATGGACTCCCGTTCGCTGCCGTACATTTCGGCGCCATCGGTGGCCACGGTAACGATGGCTTGGTCGGCCCCTAAGTTGAGTTCTTTAGCCAACTTTATGGAAGCCAATACGTTGCAAATACTCGACAGGCCAAAATGGCCGAGGGCATCAACGATGGCTGCCGGGACCCCTTGATCAAGAAGATGGGCGTGGCCGACTTCGGTATTGAAAACCATGCCCAGTTCATCGCAGGCCCGGTCGCTGATCGCCACCACTGCGTCAGTGTTCGCGGCATTATGGATAAGCGGAATGTGCTTGTCGCCAATGCCTTGAATGTTGTGCTCGCCGAACCCGTTGTTCAACATGGTGGGGCATTCCAGGGCCTCAACGGCCACAATGCGGGCTCCGTGATCAGCCTTGAGGCGTTCGCCGGCCGCCAAAGTACCGGCCGACCCAGAAGCGGCCACAAACGCCGCCAATTTCAAGCCAGGGTTTTTCTCAGCCAAGTTGAGGTAAAGGTGTTCTAAGGCTCGGCCAGTTACCTCGTGGTGACCAACGTGGTTAGCGAACTCGGAGAACTGGTTCAAAATAAAGTTGCTGGGGTCTTTTGAAAGTTCATGGCAAGCGTCGTAGATTTCTTTGACGTTGCTCTCTGAACCAGTGGTGCGAATCACGTCATCAGGGTTGGTGATCCATTCATCAAGCCATTCGAAGCGTTCTCGGCTCATGTTTTCGGGCAGTACGGCCACGCCACGGCACCCCATGAGACGAGAAATAGCTACCCCTCCACGGGCGTAGTTGCCGGTTGAAGGCCAAATGGCTCGGTGCTCGGTGGGGTCGTATTGCCCGGTGACTACCCGAGGAACCAAACAAGCGTAGGCAGCCAGCACCTTGTGGGCGCCGATCATAGGAAAACGGTTACCGAAAGCCACAATGATCGGGGCATCCACACCGGTGATTTCGCTGGTCAAAACCACGTGGTCGGGAAGGTCAACTTGCCCACCTTCGAGATCGTTGTACCAATGCACTCGGTAAAGGTTTCGGGGGTCGGCCGCATCGCGATCTACGTCGGCCAACGATGCTTGCACTTTGGCTGAGATTAGCGACGGGTCACCGAGTTGAGCAAAAGTAGGGAGGGCAATATTTTGTTGGCGAAAGCGATCGACGCTGCGCTGATAGCGCTCGCCGTCAACTACCTCATTTACGATGCCGAAACGCTCCGGATCAAAGGTAGCAAGATCAAATTTAGGGGAATCAAATGACCCCACGCCGTCACTGGTCAAGCTATGAATATCCATAAAAGAAAGGCTATCGGATTCGTCTTTAAGGGCGGGTCAAAATTCCCGGCAGCCTGACATGGAATCCATCAGAAAAGGTGTAAGACTGTAAGCATGATTCGGTGGATCTCACAGGTTGCAGCCAGCCTGTTCTTAGCTGCGATAATCGGCGTACTTATTTCGGGTACCGCCGGGCACTCTGACGACCCCCTCGTTACCCAAGTAGCTCTGGCTACTACCACGACCGTTGCCCCCACTTCTACCGAAACTCCTTCCACCACCGAAGCGGCTACCACTACGGCGCCCACCACTACCGAAGAGCCGGCAGAGGTCACGACGTCAACTACCAGCGAGGCGCCCACCACCACCGCGGCACCTACCACTACTACGGAGCCCGTTAACGAAGAAGAGGTGCTCGCCGCTTCTTATCCTTGGGGTCCTAGCGCCGAAGCAGCGGTGCTGCAAACCGTATTGGGTATTAGCGCCGATGGTTGGTACGGAGCGGGAACCCGAGACGCCCACCTCGCCGAGTTGGCGGCCCGAGGCATGAGTGAAAACAATGTGCCTCCGGTGCCCACCACCACCGCTCCGCCAGCAACTACCCCTCCACCGACCACCACTGTGGATTCGGGCTACCCAGATTTAACCCACTTGCCGCAAAGCACTCTCGATGCAGCGGCACTTTTCCTTGGTCATGATTGTGTACGAGATGGGATTGTCTCTGATTGTCCACAAGATGTGCTGGCCCGTCTTGATGCTGCCTTGGCGGTAATTGGTGCGTAGAGCGTTGGCTTTTGCTGACCGTCTTTTCCAAGCCACAACTTACAGTTGTTTTCAGCCAGTACGGTTTGCCTATGACCCCCACCGAAGTAGTTGACGCATTTATTGCCGCCATTGAACGCCAAGACATTGAAGAGGCAGTGAGCTTGCTGGCTCCTGAAGTGTCTTACGAAAACATGCCCATGGCCCCGCTGATAGGACACGAAGCAGTCAAGCAGACGCTAAAAATGTTTCTCGCTCCAGCCAGCGAAGTGAAATGGCCGGTGTTGCGCCAGATAGAAGTAGGCAACATGGTGTTCAACGAGCGTTTGGACTGTTTCAAAATAGGGGAGGGTTGGCTGGAACTCCCCATCGCTGGAGTATTCGAAGTGCACGATGACAAAATAACCCTGTGGCGCGACTACTTTGACATGAGCACCTACAGCACCCAAATGGCGGAGTTAGCAAAAAAATGACCCTGGCGAACCCAGCAGAATCAATTTATCCATTAGCAGATTTCTTTGGGATTGAACCGGTAAGAGAAGACGGCCGCATCGGCTGTCGGATCACCATCAACGAAAATCATCTCAACCCCCATGGTGTGGTACATGGTGGGGTGTTGTTCACCATGGTTGACCAAGCCATGGGCATGGCCGCTTACCAGCATCTTGCCCCGAACCAAATTTGCACTACTTTAGAAATCCATATTCGCTACCTCAAACCAGTAAGTGAGGGCGTAATTGAGGTGTTGACTACGGTGCTTAACCCGGGTCGCCGTATTGTGCAACTAGAAGCCAAAGCCACCGCCGGCGGGCGGGTAGTGGGGGCCGCTACCGGTTCTTTTGTAGTACTTACCTTGCCCGAGACGCCAGCGCTTAACATAAAAACAAAAATAAGCACCGACTTGCGCTGGTAATCCACCACACTTAGACCATGTTGTTGGTTCTGCGCCGCCGCCGAGGCAAAAAAGAGAGGTCCACCTGGGGCCCCTCGGGCGATGCCCGGCAGCGCTTCGCCGCTTTATCGCTGGGGGTCATTGCGGCAACCTTTGGTGGATTGGTGCTGGCCTCCGCCGATCAAACCTTGGCCGACCTCCCCGGTTTATTGATGCTGATACCAGGAGCAATTGCTCTTCGTGGCAACATTTTTGGAGCCATGGGCAGCCGTTTAGGTACCTCCGTGCATACCGGTACTTTTCGCTTGAACTTTCGCCGAGACGGCGTGGTGGGGCAAAATCTGCTGGCTGCCGTGGTGCTTTCTTTCGCCTTAAGCGTGGCGTTAGCGGTAATGGGCCGTGGTGTAGCCAATATTTTTGGGGTGGCCCCCACCTTGTCGCTAGCCGATTTTATTGTTGTCTCCACCGTCGGCGGGGTATTGGCATCAGTTTTGGTAGGAGTGGTCACCGTGGCCTTAGTGGCCGGGTCAGTGCGTTTCGGTTGGGACCTCGACAACGTGACCTCGCCGCTTGTCACGGCCCTCGGTGACCTCATAACCGTGCCCGCTTTGGTGCTAGCCGCCGGTTTGATAGGCATGACCGCATTGGTCAACACGCTGGCTGTAGTGCTTGTTTTTGTTACGGTGTTGGGCCTACTGGCTGTAGCAAAGTTTGGTCAAGTAGAACTCAAACTGATGGTCAGCCAATCGGTTTCAATTCTTTTGTTGGCGGCTTTTATAGACCTCTTAGCCGGAGTAACCGTAGAAAAACGTCTTGACGAATTATTGAGCGTAAAAGCGGTGCTCATTATGTTGCCAGCATTTCTGGCCACCGCAGGCGCTTTAGGGGGCATCTTAAGTAGCCGGCTCTCCACCCAATTTCACCTCGGCCTCGATGACGCCACCCCAGTGCCCAGCCGAGCCAGCCTGCGCGACATTCGTTCGGTAGTGGCTTTGGCCGCTCCGATCTTTGTGGCCGTGGCCGTAGCGGCTCACGTGTTGGCCTCGCTGGCTAGCCAGACATCACCGGGGTTAGGGCAATTGGTGCTGGTAGCGCTATTGGGTGGGGGCCTCGCCACTGTGCTGGTCGTCTTGGTGGCTTACTACACCACCATGAGTGCTTTCCGTTTTGGGCTGGACCCCGACACCTTTGGCATCCCCATGGTTACTTCCACCCTTGACTTGGTCGGCGCCTCGGCGCTCATTTTGGCCATCGGGGTGGTGGGGGTGGTATGAACTTTTTCTTTCCTTGGCGCTGTCCAAGGTTTATCCTTAACCAACAACCTCAAGTGAGGAACTAATGGAAGATCGACCCCGCACACTGCGGGCCATGCTGGCCGAAGCAAAAGACACTTCGGAATTAATGGTGGACCTGGCTTACGCCTCGGTTTACTTCAACGACCCAGACATGGCCGAAGAAGTAGAAGAACTCGAAGGCCATATGAGCGACCTAGTGCATGACATGCGCGCCGTGTGTGTTTTAGCGGCTCGTAGCGCTCGCGAGGCCGAAGGCATGTCGTCGGTGCTGCAGGTGGTTTCTGCCATCGAACGCATGGGCAACGATGCGGTAGACATTGCCCACATCGTGACCAAAAAATTGGGGATACCACACCAACTGGTGGCCGACCTTTCTGACGCCGAAGAAGTTTCGCATCGCGTGCTAGTCAGTGAAGGCTCGCACATGGCCCACCGGCCGTTATCGGCCCTAGAACTCACCGTGCAAGCTGGCATGAGCGTGATGGCCATTCGTCGAGGGCGCAACTGGATTACCGATATTGACGGCGGCACGGTGCTGGTACCCGATGATGTGTTGTTTTTGCGGGGGTCGCCTGAAGGCATTACCCGCCTGCGTGAGTTGGCCGCCGCTCCAGTATGGGAGCCTCCTCGAGCCGAAGATGGCCCAGCAGTCACCGACTTAGACCGAGCAGTTGACGTACTGGTCGAGATGAAAAACCTTTCGGAGGCGGCGGTTGGTTTGGCCTACAGCGCGTTGGTGCTGGCCGACCGTGGTTTAGCCGCTGAGGTATGCCACCTTGAAGATCGCCTCGACGAGATGAAAGAGAACCTTGAGTTGTGGGTGCTGCGTTCGGCGGGCGACAATATTGACCCGGCAGCACTGCGTGGGTTGCTGCATTTGGCTGAGGCCGCTGAAGACTTAGGCGACCAAGCCCAAGCCATGGTGTGGCTTATTGAAAAAGAAGAAGAACTCCACCCGATCTTAGGTATTGCTCTCGGGGAAGCCGACGAGGTGGTAGTGCGTTACCCCATTGCCGCAGGCTCTACCGCTGACGAGTCGACCCTGTCGGACCTTCAGTGGAATGTTGAACCGGGGTTCACGGTGCTGGCTATTCGCCGCGGCGGCCGATACGTCTACCGGCCGCGAGGAAAGAACCGTTTGCTGGCGGGTGACGAGATCATCGCCAGCGGCCCTGATGAAGGCTGCCCCATGTTGGCTCGCATGTGCGGATGGAACCTCGTAGTAGACGAAGATGGCGACAACCAGCTCGAACCCGCCTAAACCCCGTCACCGTTTCCGGGCGACGAGGTGTTTACCCCGGGTCTGACCCCGGGTAAACACCTTAGGCGGGGTCTTCGCCGTTGAAGAGTTCGGCAATGGCGCCTAACGAGCCCATGGTGGAGCTCAGTTCAGCAGGCAAGAAAATCTTGGTGGCTTGGCCGTCAGCGATGGTGCCTAAGGTTTCAAGGTATTTGATAGCCAGCAAGTCTGGGGTGGGGTCGCCCTCATGAATCGCACCATAAACGCTGCGAATAGCCAGAGCTTCACCCTGGGCCACCGTGTCTTGGCGGTAGCGTTCTGCGTCGGCTACCGCTTCGATGGCTTGCGCCTCGCCCTCCGCTCGAAGGATTTCCTGTTGCTTTACTCCTTCTGCAGTAAGGATGGCTGATTGTTTCTCACCTTCCGCCCGGGTAATTGCGGCTTCCTTTACCCCGTCGGCTTCGAGCACCACCGCTCGCCGGGTGCGTTCCGCTTTCATTTGCTCATGCATGGCGTGCATAACGTCAGCCGGCGGGTCAATGCGTTGAATCTCTACCCGCACCACTCGCACCCCCCACTTGTCGGTGGCGTCATCAAGTACCTCGCGCAAAGCCACGTTGACGACATCTCGAGAAGTCAAAGCGGAATCAAGCGACATGTCGCCAATGACGTTACGTAAGTTAGTTTGCGCCAACTTGGTGATGGCCAAAACAAAGTTGGCCACGTTATAAATCAGTCGTTGGGCGTCGGTGGGTTCGTAGTAGATGACGGCATCAACGGTCACCGTTACGTTGTCTTTGGTGATGACCTCTTGGGGCGGAACATCAATAACCCGTTCCCGCATATCAATTTTGGTCATGGACTGAAAAACAGGAACAATGAACTTTAAACCAGGTTCAACGGTATTTTTGTAACGACCCAGTTGTTCGATAACTCCTTTTTGGTAGGGGCGAATGATCTTGATGCCCGAAGCCATCCAGATAAATAAAACAAAAGCAAAAACTCCGAGAACAATTACTGCAGCCATGAAAACTCCTAATTAGTTGTTGATAGTGCGCACGATTGCTCGTGTGCCTTGGATTTCAAGTACTTCGATTGAGGAACCGGAAACAATGAGTTGCCCATCGGCGGCCTGCGCTGGCCATTCCTCGCGTCCGATGCGGACTGCCCCAAGTTTCTCGGCTTGCGGATCAAGGTCGGCCACCACCACACCGGTTTCGCCGATAAGACGGTCAGCGCCCACCCCAGTGGGGTTGGTTCCTTGATTGAGGTGCTTTACCAACGGGCGTACCGCAGCAAAAGACGCCAAAGAAACCCCAACAAAAGCAAGCCATTGCCAAAAATCAGAAGCACCAGCAAAAGCCAAAACGGCAGCGACTGCTGCGCCCACGGCAAAAGGGAGAATGAAAAAGGAAGCCCCGGTAACGATTTCGCCCACCACAAAAGTTGCGGCAGCCACTAACCAAACCCAACGCCATACCTCGGGATCCATGCGTTCCTCCTTGGAAGCTCTCCCTCAGGTTAACCCAAAGAACCGGGTTGTGTTCAGCGGATCACCCGAGATGGCCTAAGTGGACGATACCGTAGCCGCTCATGAACGCCCTCCCGCCGCTACGCCTTTTAAGCGTTCACGCCCACCCCGATGACGAAGCCTCAAAAGGGGCCTCTACCGTGGCCCGTTACCAAGCGGAAGGCGCCCGCTCGGTATTGGTGTGCTGCACCGGGGGAGAGGCCGGCGACATTCTCAATCCGGCCATGGACCGCCCAGAGGTAATCGAAAACCTGAAGGCTGTGCGTGCCGAAGAGCTCGCCGCCTCAGCCAGAATCATTGGCTACGACGAGGTAGTCATGTTGGGTTATCGCGACTCAGGGATGACTGATAGCGAAGACAACGCCCGCCCCGAAGCCTTCGCCAACGCTCCTTTAGAAGAATCAGTTGGTCGACTAGTAGCAATTATTCGCCGCGAGCGACCCCAAGTCATCATCACCTACCCCGATGAACGCAAGGGCTACAACCATCCCGATCATCTCATGGTGCATGACATTACTTTGCCGGCCTTCGAAGCCGCCGGTGACCCCGAGCAATACCCCGAAGCAGGTGAACCATGGCAGCCCTCAAAACTGTATTTTACGGTGTGGTCACGCACCCGAATGGAAGCGCTGCACGCCAAGTTCACCGAACTCGGGTTGGAATCTCCCTACGACGAATGGTGGTTCAAAAAACGAGAATCTCGCGATCACCTGATTACCACCCAAATAGATATCGGCCCCTGGTGGGAAGTGCGCGGCGAAGCTTTGCGAGCCCACGCCACACAAATAGACCCCGCTTCTTCCTTTTGGTTCGGCCTGCCCGACGAACACGCCCGAACTGTTCACCCTTACGACGAATATGTGTTAGTACGGTCAAAACTGGGCGAAATAAAACAAGGAATTTATGAAGATGATTTGTTCGCCGGGCTACGCAACAATGAAGGTAACTAATGGCGTCATTTCTTTCTGAACCATGGGTTCAAGAACTCGGGCCAACCCTCAACGACCTTCCTGAACAACAAGAGGTAACCGGCAGCATCCGTTTTGCCGTAACCAGTACCCCGCACGGCAAAGTGCAATTCCGGCTAATGATTGTTGACGGGCAGGTAAAAGAAGTAATACCGGGCCGCGAAGGCGAAGCAGACGTCATTGCTACCTTTAAGTACCCCGATGCGGTGGCATGGTTTCAAGGCCAACTCGATACCGACTATGCCTACATGATGGGTTTAGTAAAATTTGAAGGCGACTACTCGGCGTTTGTTTACCGCCTTCGGCCCGTATGGGCCAGTGAAGCCTGGGCACAAGCCCTTGCGGGGTTAGCCCAAAACACGCAGCTTGAAGATTAACTATCCCGTTGGGCGTCGCGTACCTGCGCCCAAGTAACCATTATCACCTCGTGTTTATTCAGCGCATCCACCAGCGAGGATTCTGCGGTAAGCAATGCCGCGTGATTAACCCGTTGTTCCCAGCCAGCGCATAAATGGCGAAGCTCTGGAGTGTCAATGGCCGGTTGCATCGCTACTTCGGTGACCCCCGGAGCCAGATTTTCTAAGACCTCCAATAACTGAGCGGTGCTGGCTAACAGCAGACGGCGATGGTGATCAACAGAAAGTATCCCTTCGTCGGCCGCTAAAGAACGAAAAGGAAAACCGGCAGCCAACTCAACCTCTGGGCTCTCTAGTCGAAGCGGCAGGTTGAAGTCCACGGCTAAATCAAGCATGACATCAAAAAACTCCGGACGGTCTTGCAGAGCCCCCAAGTGGCTGCTGAGATGGGTGACATCAAAACCCCACAAAATAGCGCGCTCAAGTTGAGCACGGCACTCTCGGCGGGTTTCGTCAAGGTCGGCGTGGTCCCACAAGTCAATGGTGGTGCGGGGAAAGCCTCCGTCGCCATCCAACAAACTGGGTGCTTGAGTGATCGCTCGCCACCGGTAGCAATCCAACTCAGCGTTAAGCGTTAAATGCACCCCGACAGATTCACCCCGGTAAAGAGAAGCGGCGTGGCGAGCCCAAGGACCCGGCATCATAAGCCCGGCTCCGGTAGCCGGCCCCTGGCGGATACTTTGATAAACCCCCATGTTGCTGGCATGGCACATGCCGAGTTGGTCAGCGGTCAAAATGAGCAGACGCTGTTCAGATGGGTATCCCAAGAGGCTGTTGAGGGTGTTCACCCCCGAAACCGTATCGGAAGAGAGCCTTGAGGTAAACCACGGGTCACCCAAACTTTTCTAGTGGCACATGGTTTCCGTTACAAACTGCCCAGAGCCCACGCTGATCCGCTCGGGCACGGCTCTCCGCTGCCTCAAGATCGCGGCGCATCCCATCGTTGGGTTCAATATGAAGCGAGGCAGCAAAGCCTTGTTCTACCAGTACCAAATTGATGTTGAGGCCATCGTTAAGGCGCTCAAGGTAAGCCAACAATCGACCATAATGATCGCGGGGTTCAACGTCTCGATGCAAGAGGACAGCGGTACCCGGTGGAAGCAACAAGGCAAGGCGAGCAGAGGCTTCCTTTCCGAAGCATTCAGGAGGTCGATTAGGGTGCACCGTTTCTGGGGTATCAATGCCCAACAGGCGAACAGATTCGGTGGTGTCACCTAAGGCCACAGCCACGGTGTCGCCGTCAATAACCCCGACGACCGTGCCCAACCCAGCGGGCGAAGAATTTTGCCCACAGGAAGAAAGAACAGTAATCGTGGCGGCCAGCACGAGGCCAATAAAAAAGGTTTGCTGCTTCATGAAACTTTCGGTTCTTCAGGCTGTTTAGGGGGAAACCGGTCAGCCTCTGGGTGGGGATGTCGGTGAAGCTCGGCTCGAGCTCGAGCGACCCCCGCCAAACCAATGGCCCGGGTTCGTTTGTCAATACGACCCCAGCGGGAAGAAGGAAGCGGTGAAAAATAGAGTTGTTCATTCATATCTTCATTATGAACGAAGGGTGTGACAATTAAGAAAAAGCGTACATAAAGTGGCAAAAACCCTTGAAGAAGGCATCATCAACCGATGCAACGCCACCCCTACCTTAATGACCGTCTTCAACGGGGCAATAACCAAAATCATTGGATACTCCCGCTCACCCAAGATGAATGTTCCAGCAACGGCAATCTCTTCGGCGGTACCGGGTTGGCAGCGGCCGTGCGAGTGCTTGAATCCGCAGCAGAACGCCCTCTGGTTTGGATTACCGGACAATTCGTTTCCCACGCTCAAGCCGGCGATGAACTTGACCTTGAGGTAGAACTCACGGCGGTCGGACATAAATCCACCCAAGCCCGGGTAACGGGGCGAGTCGAAGGACGAGAAGTTATTTCTGCTTTCGCCACGCTCGGTCGTCGAGACGTAGGAAAATCTGGAGTGTGGGCTACTCCTCCCGAAGCCCCCGACCCCCTGGACTGTCCGGTGTTTCCCCAACGGGTAGATGTGCGCTCGGTTTCTAACAATCTTGAGCGGCGCATAGTACGTGGCCGCGTTAAACCAGAAGATCCGGCCATGGATGACGGCCGCGTCGCTATGTGGGTGCGAGTGCCCGACCACCGTGAGGTAGACCCGGCTTTTCTTGCGGTGCTCGGCGACTACGTAACCTGGGGAGGCCGAGATGCCGTGGGCGGCGGCCTCGGTGGCGGACGCAGCCTCGACAACACCCTGCGGGTTGTACACCCGGTGCCCACCGAATGGATACTGGTAGACGTACGCATCGGCAGCCTTACCCACGGGTACGCCCACGGAACGGTGCACCTGTGGTCAGAAAACCGAGAACTCTTGGCCACAGCAAGCCAAACCTGTCAATACCGCCGCCTCGACTAACCGCAGCCCCTCGTGGCGTGGCAAGATACTAAGACCCACTGTCTAATGTTTGGAAAATCATGTCTCCCTACGGCATCACCATCCCCCTTCCGGGCCCGCTCCATAGCCAGCAAGCGCTGTACCGAGAGTTAGTAGACCTTGGGTATACCGATGTGTGGTCCGCTGAATCAAACGGTGCTGATGGCTTGACTCCCCTAGCCTTGGCTGCTGCCTGGGCCCCCGAGTTGCGTCTGGGAACCGCCATTTTGCCGGCCTACACCCGGAGCCCCGCTTTGATGGCTCAAAGCGCAGCCACCCTGGCTGACGCCGCCCCGGGTCGAGTGGCCTTTGGCATCGGGTCGTCGTCTAACGTAATTGTCGAAAACTGGAACAGCGTGCCCTTCGAAGCGCCCTACCAACGGGTACGCGACACGGTGCGTTTTCTTAAAGCGGCGCTCACCGGCGAAAAAGTCACCGAAGAATACGATTCGTTTAACATCAAGGGATTTCGTTTAGCCATAACCCCCGAGCAGCAACCCACTTTGCTGATAGCGGCCTTGCGTGAAGGCATGCTCCGTTTGGCGGGACGCGAATCTGACGGCGCCATCGTTAACTGGCTTTCTCCTAAAGACGCAGCCAAAGTTTCAGCCATTGTCAACGAACAAGGCCCCGACCGTGAAGTGGTGGCCCGCATATTTGTGTGCCCCAGCGAAGACCGAGAAGCAGTAATGGCGGGGGCGCGCTACCTCATCGCCGCCTACTTAAACGTTCCGGTTTATAAAGCCTTTCACCAGTGGATGGGACGAAGCGACGAAATGGGCAGCCATTGGGAACGTTGGGATGCCGGCGACCGCAAAGGAGCGTTAGCGGAGATCCCCGAGTCAGTCGTTGACGACCTTGTGGCACACGGAACACCCGACCAATGCCGAGCCCGCATCGCTGAATACATGGACAACGGAATAACCACTCCGGCGCTAGCCATCGTGCCCTTTGGAGGCATTGACCCCCTGGAGGCCATGCGTTCTTTGGCTCCTCAAAAGTAAAAACATCTTTCTTGGATAGCTGAGCGCGCGTTGGCCGTCTGGTGGTCTATGGTGAACTCAGAACAGGAACCCAACCAAGAGGAGTTGACATGACCGAAACATTAGATGCGGTAACCATCGACGAACTCAAAGCAATCATTGATCGTGGCTTGGGTACCACCAAAAGCCGAGAGCTTATGGCTACTTCCGAAGTTGCTGACCTTTTGCTTGATCTTCGACTTTTGCTCGCCAGCACCGAAACGGACATCGAAGCAGATATTGAAGCTTCACCGCTGAACTAAAAACGAGACCTCAGCTTGGCTTAACGGCGAGGCATCAGGGTTTTGATGACCTTGCCTAAGGTCAAGCCGATGCCGGCACCTACCAACACGTCGCTGGCGTGGTGAATGCGTACATGAAGGCGAGAAACCGCTACCACCGCGGCCGCCCCAAACCATAAAGGTTTAGTTTTCGAACGCTCGCTCAACAAAGTGGCTGCCATAAAAGCCGCCGAAGCATGCCCCGAAGGAAAACTACTGGTCAAAGGTTGACGCAGATTATGTGGGCGCTCTTCTTCATGCACCGGGCGTTCACGGTGAAACATGGACTTAATGGCCCCGTTAACCAGCGCTGACTCAGCACCTAAGGCCAGGGCGAGTCGCACAGTACTCCGGTGGCCGTTGCGGCGGGTAAGCCCCTGAGAAAGACCGGCGATATGCCAGAGCAGGCTAAAGTCGCCCAACTCGCTGGCCGTATAGAAAACCCGATCCAACGTGGGGTTCCCTCTTAACGGCTCCCAAAGGCGGTCCACCGCATTATCTAAAGCATCTCCAACCGGCCCCAAGGGGTGACCAACGGAGGATTCCATTGGTTCGAACTCGTCTGCCGGGTCAGCAGGAAACATTTGGTGCACTTCAGCCATTTCATAAGCGTACGAGCCGAAAGCACCAAAGGCGAGTTTTCTAACTCCGGTAAGCCCCGGGAGCCGAAAAAGTCCCCGGCCGCCAGCGCCGAGGAGTAGTTAACAAAGCCCGCGGGTAGTCCTCAAACATCCAGCGGGCAAAATTTCTTCTCGTCCATGCGGTAGAGCCCACTAACCCCAAGAGGTTCCGGGTGGCCATCGGCGAGGTTATCAAGCGCTGCAAAGCGATCGACATCCGGTGATCTGCTGCCAGATGTTGACGTACCGTGTTTTGGTAAGCCAGAGCAATTTCGGAGCGTTCCTGATGCGCCACGATGCTTTCGGCGGCGAGTATGCCGGTGAGCAACGCTTGGCCGATGCCTTCTCCGGTGAGAGCATCGGTGGCTTTGGCTGCATCGCCGACAAAAAGTACTGGGCCATGCGAGAGCACGGCGGTAGTGATTCGGGCCGGAATAGGCCAAGCAGTTCGCCGGTCTTCTGGTATCGCTTGGTCCCCGAGGACCGAACGAATAGAAGGGCGACCCATGAGTTGTTCCCAAAGGCGACCCGAGTCTCCTACCGATACACGACCGCCGCGTAAAATACCAAAACCAACGTTGGCTCGCTGGTTGGGCAAGGGAAAACTCCAGGCGTAGCCCGGCAGAAGGTCGGGTTCAAACCAAATATGTAAATCCCGCGCTGCCGGGCCGACCTGGCTTACATACTGGCGAAAACCATGCGAATCTCCACGATAATTTTTCTCACCCAAATCAAGCAAACGACGGGTGGCTGACCACATGCCGTCAGCGGCAATAACCGACCTTGCTGCAATGGGGTCAAGGCCATCAACGGTCAACACCGCACCGTTATTGTCAAGCGAAAGAGCAGTGAGTGAATGGCCCTCTTTAACCGTCGCTCCTGCCCTTTTAGCTAAATTAAGTAAGGCATGGTCGTATTCGGACCGAGGGACCGCTGCGGCAAACTGCCCACTATTTTGAGGAAGCGGACAATTAGCGGTGCGGTCGTCGGCCCAATGCAAAATAGCCCGATCTACAGTTTGCCAGTTGCTTAAGGTGGCGGGGTCAAGGCCGAGTTGTTCGCTGAGGCGCAGCGCTAAGGCAGTGAGGCCATCACCGCAGCATTTGTCTCGGGGTGAAATGGCCTTATCGATCAGCAAAACCGACCGACCGGCTTGAGCCAAGGTGATAGCGGCCGCCGACCCGGCGGGCCCACCACCCACAATTGCTACATCAACCTGCATGGCGAGGAGGGTAATCCTTTTGAGCGACTACTCCGCCGGCAATTCAGTAGTAGGGGTGGCCGGGGGTTCGGTTGTCGTCGTGGTGGTAGTCGTCGTGGTGGTAGTCGTCGTGGTGGTTGTGGAGAGGTCGTAGTTTGGGCAACGGGGGTCAAGTTCTACCGGGGCCTCCGGGTCAAATAAGCAAGCCTCTGGGTCAGAGAGTGTCCCATCGCAGTTCAACCCTTCCGGCCGGTACTTGGCCGTGACATGATCAATGGTGATCGCACCAGTTTCTTGCCAAGTGCGGGAGCGTTCGGTTGTCACCTTGGTGCATTCCACACCAACCGAGGTTGACCACTGAGCAGTTTGTTGGCCAGTTACCCAAGGCTGAGAATACAACTGAACGGTTACTGAATCAGGGGTAACTGATGTCCAGATAATTACCGGGTAGGGGGTGATGTTTTTAAACTTTAGGTCTGGCCAACCCCACGAAATGGTGGCCTCACGTCCGTAGGGGTAGCGGCGAAAATAAATGGAGTGACTTTGGTAGGACTCAAATTCTAGACCAGCAAAAAAGGCCGCATTAAACATGGTGGTGGCGAATTGAGAAATGCCGCCGCCTACTGCTTGAACCATCACGCCGTAAACGATGGAACCGTCTGCAACAAAACCATTTTCAATTGTCCGCCGGCCAACATGGTCGTTTAGCGAGAAAGAGTCACCGGGCTCAACCACGGTGTAGCGGGTGAGTTCTGCAATGCGATGAATATTGGTGACTCGTGGGCGACCCGCCGGGTAGTAAGTGGTGAACTCGCCAATGAGGTGGGTAGAGCCAGTTTGGGCAACCCATTCTGGGCTGTAGTGACGGTCTTCTTGACGTAAATCCACCGTCCCGTAACTGAGGCCATCAAGAAGGTGACCGGCCACTTGGCCTGCCATATCCGGGTGGCAACAGACCTGGTCAGGCTTGCTAAGCGATGTCTCAAGAGAACCATCTTCTGTCGCGGAAAGCCAAACGTCGTTACCGGTGACGAAAACATCCGCAAAAGATTGTTCAAGAAAAGCAGAAACAAGAGAAACATCAACTTGTAAAACGAGGCCATCAAGGCTCAGCCAAGAACGCACTTCTTCCGCCGAAACCATCTGGGCACCGGCCTCGCTAAGCACTAAAAAACCGTTGGCGGCCAAGGCTGCAAGACCTTCTTGGGCCTTTTGTATTTCAAGGGCAGAGAGGGTGGTGGTCGGCGCAACGGTGGTGGTGGTAGTGGTGGTTGAGGTAGAGGTCGTGGTGGTCGTAGCGGGAACAGAAAGAATCTCTGGTGCCGGTTCGTTACGTAAAAGAAAAAGACCACCGGCCAGAGCCATGGCTAAAGCCGTGGCACCGACAAAAAAGCCGGTACGCCGCCCGAAGCCTGGCGAAGAGGCCCAGCGTTGGCCCTGACGTCTAATCACCTAACCGACCGTAGTGGCTAGGCAGGGAAGTGAAGTGGTCAGAACAGTTTGAGCACGTCAGATTCCATGCCCCGCAACTCGTCGTAATCCACCACTACCCAGTCGATGCCGCGATCTTCGGCCAACACTTTGGCTTGAGGCTTAATTTCTTGCGCCACGTAAATGCCGCGAACCGGTGCCAAAGTAGGGTCACGATTCAAAAAATCGAGATATCGAGTGAGTTGTTCAACCCCATCAATTTCTCCTCGCCGCTTCACTTCAATAGCTACGGCGTTTCCTTCTGCGTCGCGGCACAACAAATCCACCGGGCCTATTTCCGTAGGAAACTCACGCCGCACCAAGCGCAGACCATCGGCCATGGTGGTGGGGTCAGCGGCCAACAACTCTTGCAAATGGGCTTCTACCCCATCTTTTTGTAGGCCAGGGTCAACACCAAGGTCATGTTTGGTATCGCTCAAAATCTCATGCAAAGTAATGATGAGCGTTTCATCCTTCGGGTTGGTAACCCGCCAAAACCCGTCCTCTTCAGTAAGGCGGTTCGGGGCATTCATCCAATTCAACGGCTTAAAAGCCCCACCGTCAGCATGAATAGCCACACACCCATCGGCTTTGACCATGATGAGGCGCACCGCCTCGGGAAGGTGAGCGTTGAGACGGCCTTGGTAATCAACGGTGCAACGAGCAATAACAAGACGCACAGTTACTCCTGGTGCTCGGCCAAAACCGCTAAAGCAGTTAATGCCAGTTCGGTACGGCAAATAAGTAAATCAGGAAGCCAAGGATCGGAGTGGTTATAAGTAAGCGGCGAACCATCAAGGCGAGAAACATGCAACCCAGCGGCCAAAGCCACGGCGGCCGGAGCACAGTTATCCCATTCGTATTGGCCACCGGCATGGACATACAAGTCAACTTCGCCGCGTACCACAGCCATGGCTTTAGCGCCCGCCGAACCCATCTCAACCAGCTCGCCGTTTAAGGCTTCGGCTACGGCTAACGCTACGGCTGGTGGGCGAGACCTACTCACCACCACTCGAGGAGCCGCCGGCACCGGGCCGAAGGGTTCGAGGGGCAGCGACGTAGCAGTTGACAACGTAAGGCCTAAAGCAGGCAAGGCCACGGCGCCTACTACTGGTTGGCCATTTACGGCGAGGGCCACATGAACGGCCCAGTCGGTGCGCAACGGTTCGCTGTACTCGCGGGTTCCGTCCACCGGGTCAATGATCCACACCCGTTCACAATTCTCCCGTAGTGGGTGCACTGAGTGAGCGGAACCCTCCTCAGAAAGCACCCCATCGGTAGGGCGGTTTTGGGCCAAAGCCTGCATGAGAAAATCGTGCGAGCGTTGATCTCCTTGGTCTTTAATAACCTGGGTTTCCTGGTCCGCCAACTCTTGGCGCACCTCAATAAGAAGATCTCCAGCGCTGGCCGCTAATTGTGCAGCAAAAATATGGTCATCGGTAAAATCCATCATGGGTGATCATGGCAGATAAAATGGCCTAACCTGTGGAAGAGCGCCGGCAATTTAGAGAAAACTAACTTTATGACCATCACCACATACGAACTCAGCCATCTTGATCAACTTGAGGCAGAGTCAGTCCACATCTTTCGAGAAGTAGCGGCAGAGTTCGAACGACCCTGCTTGCTTTTTTCTGGCGGGAAAGATTCCATCGTCATGCTGCACCTGGCGCAGAAGGCTTTCTGGCCGGCGCGCCTGCCTTTCCCCATGATGCATGTAGATACCGGGCATAACTTCCCCGAGGTTTTGGACTACCGGGACCGTCGGATAGAAGAAACCGGCGCTCGCCTCGTGGTGGCCTCGGTGCAACAAGCCATAGATGATGGTCGGGTCACCGAAGAAACCGGCCCACGAGCCAGCCGCAACCGACTACAAACCACCACCTTGCTTGACGCCATTGAGGAACATCGTTTTGATGCTTTGTTCGGTGGTGCCCGCCGCGACGAAGAAAAAGCCCGAGCTAAAGAAAGGGTGTACTCGTTTCGTGACGACTTCGGCCAATGGGACCCAAAAAATCAGCGGCCAGAACTTTGGAACCTTTACAACGGTTGCTTAAATCAAGGCGAACACATTCGAGTGTTCCCTATATCTAACTGGACAGAACTCGATATTTGGCAGTACATCCAGCGAGAAAACATCGAGATACCCAGTGTGTATTTTGCTCACCAACGCCCTGTGTTTTCTCGCGACAACATGTGGCTGTCGGAGTCGCCCTATGTGACTCGCAGCGACCAAGAAGAAGTAGAGACCCGCATGGTGCGCTACCGCACCGTCGGCGACATGAGTTGCACCGGAGCAGTGGAATCTGAAGCACAAACCATAGAAGAAATTATTGAAGAAGTTTCCACTACTCGCATAACCGAACGGGGAGCCACCCGAGCCGACGATCGAGTTTCTGAAGCGGCTATGGAAGACCGCAAAAAGGAGGGCTACTTCTAATGGAGTTTCTCCGCTTCGCCACCGCAGGAAGTGTCGATGACGGCAAGTCCACCCTGATCGGGCGATTGCTTTACGACACAAAATCCATCTTCCAAGACCAAATGGAAGCCATAGAAGCTACCTCTAAGCAGATGGGCAACGAACAAGTCAATTTGGCTTTATTGACCGACGGTTTGCGTGCCGAACGCGAACAAGGCATCACTATCGACGTGGCGTACCGTTATTTCGCCACCCCGAAACGCAAGTTCATAATTGCCGACACTCCAGGGCACACCCAGTACACCCGCAACATGATCACCGGAGCCTCCACCGCCGACCTGGCCTTGGTACTCATTGACGCCCGCCACGGAGTAGTAGAACAATCGCGACGCCACGCTTTTTTAGCGTCGCTGCTGCGTATTCCTCACTTGGTGGTCTGTATAAACAAAATGGATTTAGTGGATTACGACGAAAAAGCCTTCGAAACAGTAAAAGAAGAGTTCCGTAACTTCGCTATGAAACTAGACGTTGCCGACCTGACCTTCATCCCCATGTCGGCCCTACACGGCGACAACGTGGTGGACCGGTCAGAAAATATGCCTTGGTACCAAGGGTCGCCGTTGCTGCACCACCTTGAACAAGTACATATTTCTAGCGACCGCAACCACATTGATGCTCGGTTCCCTGTGCAATACGTGATTCGCCCCCAAACCAACGAACACCACGATTACCGGGGGTATGCCGGCACGGTGGCCGGTGGCGTATTCAAACCCGGTGACGAGGTGATGGCGCTACCCAGCGGGTTTACCTCCACGGTGGCCTCCATAGATACTTTCGATGGCCCGATTGATGAAGCATTCGGACCCATGTCGGTCACCTTGCGCTTAACCGACAATATTGACATTTCACGGGGCGATATGATTTGCCGCCCCAACAACCAACCCCATGCCGGGCAAGACCTGCAAGCCATGGTGTGCTGGATGTCCGACACCAAGCCTTTGACCCCCCGCATGAAATTGGCCATAAAACACACCACCCGCACCGCTCGGGTCATGGTCACCGACCTGCAATACCAGCTAGATGTAAACACTTTGCATCGGCAGATGTCTCCAGAATCGTTAGGTCTTAACGAAATAGGCCGCGTAACCCTCCGCAGCACCCAGCCTCTGTTCTTTGACGAATACCGACGCAACCGCAACACCGGTTCTTTCGTGTTGATCGACGAAGCCAGCAACGCCACGGTGGCCGCTGGCATGATCGTCGGGAGCGGAGCTTAAAGTGGGCCAACACAGCCCCGGGGTGGTCTGGCACGCAGGCAGCTTTGGCCGAGACGAACGCAAAAGCGCTTTAGGGATAGCGGGCGCCACTGTATGGTTTACCGGCCTCTCAGGGTCAGGAAAATCTTCGATCGCTGTGGCCTGCGAGCGGCTGCTAATAGCGGCCGGGAAGCCCGCTTATTTGCTGGACGGCGACAACCTGCGCCACGGGCTAAACGGAGATCTCGGATTTTCTGATCAAGATCGTACCGAGAACGTGCGGCGAGTTGCTGAAGTAGCCCGCCTCATGGGCGACGCTGGCTTGGTCGCGCTGGTGCCGGTAATCAGCCCATTTCGAGCAGGACGCCAACAGGCTCGAGAACTTCACCAAGCGGCCGGCGTGCCGTTTTTTGAAGTATTCGTTGACACCCCGCTCGAAGTATGCGAACAGCGAGACCCCAAAGGTCTTTACGCCAAAGTGCGGGCCGGCGAACTCACCGGATTTACCGGTATTGATGCCCCCTACGAAGCCCCGGAAAACCCTGACCTGGTGTTAACCCCGGCCGATGGTGCCCCGGTGGCCGCCGCTACTCAGATATTGGCGCTAATCGCCAGCTGACTGGCGACCTAAATCCACGGCATCACGCACTAAATCTCGTACCGGCGTTTCATCAACTCCCGCAGCCAGTAAACGTTCAACCTGCGCTTCGACCTCGGCTGCTAACGCCTCATTCAAAGACGCTGCTGACTCTATGGCCGGTACTAAAGCGCCTACTAAAAGCAGCGCCAACGCACCGGTAGCGCCCAGCAATCCAAACGAAAGAGCCGCTGGAATATCGTCAGCAATTGAGGTGACGATCATGCCAGCAATACCAGTCACGCAAAGCAAAAGGGCAACACCTCGAATGACCTGAGGAGCCAAAATGCGGGTACGAGCGTCAACGGCAGCCACCATCAACCTCGAGAAAGGGGTTTGTATTTCATGCGGGTAGGGGTGGCTTCACTCCCGAGTTCTTTCTTGCGTGCTGCTTCGTATTCGCTGAAGTTTCCTTCAAACCACCGCACCTGCGAGTTGCCTTCAAAAGCCAACACGTGGGTGGCCACTCGATCCAAAAACCAGCGATCATGGCTAATGATGACTGCACAACCCGGGTACGACTCCAAGCCGCTTTCTAAGGCTCGCAAAGTATCTACATCTAAATCGTTGGTGGGCTCGTCAAGCAGCAACAGGTTGGCCCCGCTTTTGAGCACTTTGGCCAAGTGCACTCGGTTGCGTTCCCCGCCAGAAAGATTCCCGACTTTTTTCTGCTGATCAGACCCTTTGAAGTTAAACGAAGCCACGTAGGCCCGACCGTTCATCTCGCGTTTTCCCACCTGAATAAAATCATGATCATCGGTGATTTCTTGATACACGGTGCGTTCGGGGTCCAAGGATTCTCGCGACTGGTCGACGTAACCCATTTCTACGGTAGTGCCGACTTGAATTTCGCCACTGTCGGGGTTGGCCGCCGGGTCGGCGTCACCGTTGCTGGCTGCGGTAAGCATGCGAAACAAGGTGGTTTTTCCGGCACCATTACCGCCGATAACCCCCACGATGCCTGCCGGCGGCAAGGTAAACGACAGGTCATCGATAAGCAAATGATCGCCGAACCCTTTAGACAAATTGGTCACCTCTATGACCTGGTCGCCTAAACGCTGGTTGGCCGGGATGGTGATCTGTAAAGCATTGTCGCGTTGATCGGCTTCGGCGGCTTCAACAACTAATCGGTCGTAAGCCGCTAAGCGGGCTTTCCCCTTTGCTTGACGAGCCTTGGGAGCCATACGGACCCACTCCAGTTCGCGTTCTAAGGTACGGCGTCGGGAGGAATCAGTTTTTTCTTCGGCCACCAAACGATCGGTTTTTTGCTCAAGCCAACCGGAGTAATTGCCTTCAAAAGGCAAGCCTCGTCCGTGGTCCATCTCTAAAATCCAGCTAGCTACGTTGTCGAGGAAGTAGCGATCATGGGTGATAGCCATGACGGTGCCGGTGTAGTCACGCAAAGTGCGCTCAAGCCAAGCCACCGACTCGGCGTCTAAATGGTTGGTGGGCTCATCTAGTAGCAACAGGTCGGGGCGAGAGAGCAGTAAACGACATAAAGCCACCCGTCGGCGTTCACCACCGGAGAGGTGCTCCACGGAAGCATCTCCCGGCGGAAGGCGAAGGGCATCCATAGCGATCTCAATGGTGCGCTGAAGGTCCCAGGCGCCGGCGGCTTCGATTTTGCGTTCCAACGCTGCTTGGTCTTCGCCGAGTTTTTCGTAGTCGGCTTCGGGGTCGGCCCAAGCGGCCAACACTTCGTCGTAACGAGAAAGCAAGGTGGCGACCTCACCCACCCCATCCATGACGTTGCCCATGACGTCTTTACTTTCGTCAAGATGGGGTTCTTGTTCAAGAAGTCCCACCGTGAAACCATCGGTTAAACGAGCTTCGCCGGTGAACCCATCGTCAAGCCCAGCCATGATTTTTAGCAAAGACGATTTGCCGGAACCGTTTGACCCCAGCACACCAATTTTGGCTCCGGGATAGAAAGCCAAGGTGATGTCTTTGAGTACGTCTCTGTCCGGCGGGTAGTACCGACTGACTTTTTGCATGGTGTAAATAAATTGTGCGCTCACGACCGCTGAGGCTACCGGCTGATGGTCTAGCATTTCGGTTCATGATAAAAGCAGTGTTATTTGACTTCGGCGGGGTGATCTTGACCAGCCCTTTTGACGCCTTCGCTCTTTACGAAAACGAGGCCGGGCTACCGCCGGACACGGTGCGTTTTATCAACACGCAAAACCCCGACGGCAACGCTTGGGCCTTGATGGAACGCAACGAGTTGGACGAGGCAGGATTTTGTGAACTCTTCGAAGCTGAAGCGTTGGCTTTGGGTATTGAGATTAGCGCCCGCCGAGTGTTGGGGTGTTTACAAGGCGAGTTGCGGCCAGAAATGGTGGCAGCTTTACGCATAATCAAAACCCGTTTGCCACTGGCTTTGTTGACCAACAACACCGTGTCTATGTCAAAAACCCATCACGGGGGAGAACAAGCTGAAGTTCTCGCACTTTTTGATTTGGTGGTGGAATCTAGTGTGGTTGGTGTGCGCAAGCCGGAATCAGGGTTTTACGAAATGGCTTGCCAAGGTCTGGGGGTTCTTCCCGAAGAGTGCGTATTTCTCGATGACTTGGGGGTCAACCTCAAGCCCGCTCGAGCCATGGGCATGACCACCATAAAGGTCACCGACCCTGCCCAAGCCTTAGCAGAACTAGCCGCCGTGGTCGGTTTCGATCTCTCCAATTCCGAACCTGGGGTCTGACCCCAGGTTCGGAATTGAAGGTTTCTCATGAAAAAAATGAGCAGAGAAGTGGGTCGTGCCGCTCTTTGTCGGCCGTGCTAAGTTTTTTCCATGCGTATCGTCACCTGGAACGTCAACTCGTTAAAAGCCCGACTGGGGCGAGTAGAAGCATGGATTCAAGCCGTGCAACCCGACGTGCTGTGCATCCAAGAAACCAAAATGACCGAAGAAGCGTTTCCTCATGAAGCCTTCACCGCCCTCGGCTATGAGTCTGCTCATAACGGGGAAGGCCGGTGGAATGGGGTAGCTATTATCTCCAAAGTTGGACTTGATGACGTGCGATCCGGGTTCCTCGACGGCCGCTCCGACCCCGACCCCGATGCCCGTATCTTGTGGGCCACCTGCGGGGGAGTGCGGGTAGCGACCTGTTACGTGCCCAACGGCCGAGAAGTGGGCCACGACCACTACCACTACAAACTGGATTGGCTTACTCGTCTACATGATGACCTCGTGGCCAACACCAACCCAGAAACCGACCCCATCGCCATCGTGGGGGATTTCAACGTGGCCCCCGACGACCGAGATATTTGGAGCGCCGCCGCCCTCGAAGGGCTCACTCATGTCACCCCGCCAGAACGTCAAGCCATAGAGAGACTGATCGACCTTGGCCTCGTTGACGTTTTCCGACAAAAGTATGATCAACCCGGGTTGTTCTCGTGGTGGGATTATCGAGGCGGAGCCTTTTACAAAAAACATGGAATGCGTATCGATTTAGTTTTGGCCTCGGACGCTCTGGCCACAAAAACGGATTTCGTGGTGGTGGACCGTAACGAACGCAAAGGCGAAAAACCTTCAGACCATGCTCCGGTGGTCGCAGATTTCTTGGTGGGTTGACCGGTGGGGCACCCCAGCCGATTTCCCGAAGATCGTTACTTGGTGGCCCTGCGGAAAATTTGTTTAGCTCTGCCGGAAGTTGATGAACGCATCAACCACGGCATGCCAACCTTTGGGGTGACCTCACGCACCGCTTTTGTAAATTTACACGAGCACCCCAAAGACGGTCGCCCCACCTTGTGGTTTAAAGCAGCACCCGGGGTGCAAGCCGAGTTAGTAGATCAAGAGCCGGAAAGATTTTTCATACCGCCTTATCTGGGCCCCAGCGGATGGGTCGGTTTGCGCCTCGACGTGGAGTTGGACTGGTCAGAGGTAGCAGAAATAGTGGAAGCTGCTTGGCGTTTGGTAGCCACCAAACGCGCCATAAAAACCTTCGAAGGCTAAGGCTGCTGCGCTAAAAAACTCAACAAAGATTCACCGAAACGAGCCACCTTGCCTGGCCCGATCCCGGTGATGGCCAACAGCTCTTCTTCAGTAGTTGGCCGCTGAGCCACCAGTTGGTCCAGTGAAGCATTAGTAAATACGGTGAAAGCTGGTTTACCAGTCGCTTGATCCATACGCCATTTTTTTAACGCTGAAGCAAGATCAGGGTTTGTTTGTGCGGCGGGCGGAGCAGATTTTTTCTTGGCTACCGGCGCAGAAGGCTCGGGAATATCTGGACGTTCAAAGCGGCTCAGAATGTCGAGTAAAGTCTTCCCGTGGCGATCGGCTTTGAACGGGCCAATACCCGAAACAGCCAGCAACTGCTCTTGCTCGGTGGGCCAAAGTGCTACCAAAGCCTCCAACGTGGCGTTATTAAACACCTTCCATGGGTCAACGTCGTTGGCACGAGCCAAGTCATTTCGCCAAGTTTTTAAAGCGTCCAATACCGGTGAATCGGTTTCTTGTTCTCGGCTCACTTGTTGGCGCACTTGTTTTACTCGTTGAGCTTGCTGCGCTTTTTCGAGCGGTTGATCTAAGTTCAATATGGCGAACTCAACATCTTCTAACCATGGAGAGGGTTGACGGCGAGACATTTTTTCGCCAAAGCGACGCTCGGCGGCCCACGAAATATGCAAATGGTCTTTGGCCCGGCTTAAAGCCACATAAAGCAGGCGGCGTTCTTCGGCCCTCGACTTTGTATCTCGAGCATGACCAATGGGGACCAACCCTTGTTCCACCCCCGCCACGTGCACAATGGGCCATTCCAAACCTTTGGCCGCATGGAAGGTAGCGATCTCCACCGCATCAATTGAGTCGTCCTGATGGGTGCGGGCTTGTTCACGCGCCCACGTAACGAAACCGGTACCGGTGCCACCGGGGTCAAGCGACAGATACTCGTGGGCCAGGTGCTGTAGTTCGGCAAAAGCGTTTGCTCGTTCGGAGTCTCGTGCACTCTCAATTTCTTGGGCATCGTTAAGGTCGGCCGGCAGGTCACCGGAGCGCAAGTCACCGAGGTGTTCGTTAAGTGGCCGCTTGCTGCGCCCCACCATGGTGAGAGCGCCTTTGATGTCTGCCCGGTCCATTAGGCCACTGCCGGCTCGGGTACGTACCGGGATTTGTGCTTGCCGGAGTGCCGTGGCCATGGTTTCGGCTTGAGCATTGGTGCGTACCAGTACCGCTTGGTCAGCCCACCGGCCGGCCGGGCCTTTACTGTCGCGGGCCGATTGGGCAATGGCTCGCGCTTCGGCCTGGTCATCGGCATGAACAGCAACTGTGGGGGTAGAACCGCTCGGCCGGTTAGCTAACAACGGGGGGCGCCCCACCAGGGCGGATGCGGCCGTACGTAAAATTTGTGGTGTGCTGCGGTAGTTCTGATGCAAATCGATGACCTGGCCGTCGGGGAAGTGAGTGGTAAAGCGCACCAAATGGTCGGCTTCGGCGCCGTTCCAACCGTAGATGGCTTGGTCAGGGTCGCCCACCACGCACAGGTCATTGCTCCCCCCCAACCATGCGGTCAGCAAAGCCATCTGCAAGGGGTTCACGTCTTGAAACTCATCAACATAGAAGTGGCGGAAACGCCAACGTTGAGCGTTGCCGAATGCCTTGTCGCTGCGGATAGCTTTAGCGCAGTTTTCGAGCAAGTCATCAAAATCGACCATGGAACGTTTTGTTTTGAGTTCCTCGTATTCGTGATAAATGCTGGCAATGATGGCTGGTGCCATGCGGACGTTGCGGCTCATTTCTTCGGCCAACGAGGCATAAGCCTCCGGGCGAATGCGCCGTGCTTTGGCCCATTCGATTTCGGTGGTGACATCGAGGGCATCGGTGGTTCGGCGATCACGAGGCAGCAAAGGAGCGATAAAACCAACTTTTCTGGTCAACAACTCGGGTTCTTTTTGCCCGTTGTCTTGCCACCAGTTGCGAAGTTGAGCGAGGGCAATGGCGTGGAAGGTGCCGGCGGCCACTTGGTCGCGTAGCCCCAACCGGCGTAAACGGTGACGTAGTTCAGCTGCGGCTTTGCGAGTGAAGGTGAGGGCCATGACCCGGCGAGGGTCTTCTCGCCCGGTTTCGGATCGCCAAGCAATGCGATGGGTGAGTACCCGTGTTTTGCCGGAGCCGGCCCCAGCGTGGATAGCCAGTGGTGTGGTATCGGTGGTGACCGCTAAATGTTGTTCCTCGTTGAGGCCCACCAAAAGGGCATCGGCGTTCGACGATTCGTCAAGATGCAAGGTGTTCTCGTCTGGTGCCATGAAAGCACCTTACCTAGGGGGAGTGACAGCCTCAGCCGTTAAACGATTAAAGGCGCTTTAAAGCCATCGGTAAATGAGGTATTCCATCTTCTTCGTCGAAGACCTCGCCGGTGGCTTCGTACCCTAAAGAAAGGTACCAATCCGCTAAATAGGCTTGAGCATTGAGGGTCAGCGGCCCGCTGGTGGTAGACGCTACGTGGTTAACCAACAGCGCACCTAAGCCTTTGCCCCGTGCTTGGGGGGCGGTCACTACCCGCCCAATGCAGTGCCCGTCTGGGCCGTCGGCCAGCAAGCGTAGGTAAGCCACTATTTGGTTTTGGTCCTCAATCCAAAGGTGGCGGGTTTCTGGTTCGAGGTCTCGACCGTCGGTGTCTAAATAAAATGACTGCTGTTCGAGCACAAATACTTCAAAACGTAGGCGCAGCAAGGCGTAAAGCGTGGTGGTGTTGAGCGCCGAAAAAGGTTGGTCAAATATCTCGATACCCCGACGTTATCCGCCCCGGTTTGCTGTGAGGGGCGGTTTCCTCGGATGATGGGGTATGCCTTTCGCTCAAGTAAGCCCCGACGTAAAAATATGTTACGAACTTTTTGGCCGCCCCGAAGACCCCACCCTGGTTCTGTTGCATGGTTTAGGGAGCCAGTTGCTGTTGTGGGAGGAAGGGTTTTGTACTGGTTTGGCCGCTCAAGGTTTTCAGGTGGTTCGTTTTGATTCTCGAGACAGTGGCCTCTCTACGAAATTTCCGGAAGGGTCGGCGTACACACTGTCCGGTATGGCCGCCGACGTTGTTGGGTTGCTCGACCACCTTGAAGTAGCGGACGCGCACATCGTGGGGTTTTCTTTGGGCGGCATGGTGGCCCAGACGGTGGCGGTTGATCACCCTGAACGATGCCGAAGTTTGGTGTCTATGGGTTCCAATACTGGGAACCGTGATTTTGGGCAACCCACGGGAGAAACCATGGCCGCCATGATGGCACCAACGCCAGGAACTCAGGAGGCTCGAGTAGAAAAAGATCTTACTGACCGCCGCTTGTGGGCTAGCCCAGCCTGGCACGATGAAGATTTGGTGCGGGGCACGTTTGAGGCTTACGCCGAACGCTCGCCGCAATCTCAAGAGGCATTTAACCGCCAATGGGGGGCTGCGCTGGCCCACGGGGACCGTGAAAAACAATTAGCCACTATCGCCGTGCCTGCCCGGGTAATTCACGGCGGGGCCGACACACTGATTGACCAAAGTGGAGGGCGCCGCACGGCAGAGGTTATTCCTAGTGCCGACTTTGTACTGGTCGATGGTTGGGGACATGACCTACCGCCTGGTTCTTGGCCATTTTTGATTGAAGCGATTTCTGAGCATGCGCTGCGCTGCGACGCTCACCGAGTTGACTAGAGCCAAGGAGGCAGCATGGGTGCTTTAGATGGGGTGCGAGTAATTGAGTTAGCGGGTATTGGCCCGGGGCCTTTTTGCGGGATGATGCTGTCCGACATGGGCGCCGAGGTGATCCGTGTTGATCGTGCCGGCGCAGTAAAAGGCGGCGACCCGAGCCAGCCGCCGGTTGGGGTGATCGAGCGGGGTCGGCGCAGCATTGGGGTAGATCTCAAATCGCCCGAAGGTGTTGAGGTGTTGTTGTCTTTGGTAGAAGGCGCCGACATGATTTTTGAAGGTTTTCGTCCTGGGGTAGCGGAACGCTTGGGGGTGGGTCCGGAGGAATGTCTGGCCCGTAACCCAGCGCTGGTTTATGGCCGTATGACCGGGTGGGGCCAAGAGGGCCCGTACGCTTCGGCCGCCGGTCACGACATTAACTACATTGCTTTAGCGGGGGCTTTGGCCCACATGGGGCGAGCTGATTCGGGTCCGGTGCCGCCTTTGAACTTGGTGGGCGATTTTGGCGGGGGTGGTATGTATTTGGCCTTTGGCATGGTGTGTGCTTTGTTCAGTGCGCGCTCTACCGGGCAGGGCCAGGTGGTAGACGCTGCCATGGTCGACGGAGCAGCCAGTCTCATGGGGTTCTTTCACGGTTTTTTAGCGACCGGTTTGCATAAGCCAGAGCGAGGGGTAAATACTCTCGACACAGGTGCCCATTTTTATGATGTGTATCAGTGCCTTGACGGTTCGTATATTTCGTTGGGGTCTATTGAGCCGCAGTTTTACGCCGAGATGGTAGAAAAGTTGGGGCTTGACTCGGAGCGTTTTGCGCCGCAATTTGATCAAACGCAGTGGCCAGCGTTGAAAGCAGAAATAGCCACCGTGGTTGCTGCCAAAACCCGTGATCAGTGGGACGCTATTTTGGCGGGCAGCGATGTTTGTTACGCCCCGGTCTTGACTATTGATGAAGCGGTTGTCCACCCCCATAATGTGGAGCGGGGGACTTTTGTGGAGTCGGCGGGTTTAACCCAACCGGGGCCGGCTCCTCGTTTTAGTGAGACTCCGGGTGCTATTTCTCGGCCGCCGGCACACCCCGGTCAGCACACTGATGAGATTTTGGTTGAGGCGGGTTTAGACGTAGAGGCCTTGCGGGCTTCGGGGGCGGTGGCTTAATCATGGCCACCGTGGTGTTTTTTCATGCCCATCCCGATGATGAGGCTTTGGCTACGGCGGGGACCATGATCAAAATGTCTGCGGCGGGCCACCGCGTGTTGTTGGTTCTCGCCACGCGAGGCGAGGAAGGTGAGCCGGTGCCTGAGGTGTTGAGCGACGGCGAAGAGTTGGGGGAGCGGCGTTCGCAAGAGGTGCAGGCTGCGGCAGATTTGCTTGGGGTGGCCCGGGTGGCCTTTTTGGATTACCGAGACAGCGGCATGATTGGGTCGCCCAGCAGCGAAAACCCGGCGTGTTTTTGGCAGGCTGAGGAGAGCGAAGCGGTGGATCGTCTTGATGTTTTGTTGGCTGATGAGGCGGTGGATTTGTTGGTGGCTTACGACCCTCATGGCGGCTACGGCCACCCGGACCATATTCAGGTGCATCGGGTGGGCACCCGTTGGGCGGCCGAACATGGGGTGCGTTTGCGTTGGGTGACTATGAATCGTGACATTGTGCGTTCGGTGGTGGCCGAAGCCATGGGTGAGGTCAGCGAGGTGGGGCAAGAGCCGGACGCTGATTTGGCTAAGCGCAGTGAACGGTTAACCGATGATTTGTTTGGTCTGCCTGATGCTGAAATTACTCACGGCATTGTGGTGACCGAGGTGCTGGAGCGTAAACGGGCGGCTATTGCGGCTCACGCCAGCCAGGTTGCTCCGGATTCGTTTTTCTTGGCTCCGTTGGATGCTCGTTACGAAGCGGCTTTTGGTACGGAATGGTTTGTCGACCCGGGGCGGCCTCGGGTTGTTGGGGAACCGCACCGCACTGATTTGTTGTTGAACTAAGCGTGGGGCTGGACGGTTCTTCAGGCATGATGGCTGCATGAGTTCTTTACTTGTTATGGCGTCTTTGCGAGATACCCACGAGGCTTTTGCTTGGATCATGGTTATCGGAAATGGGCTGGCGGGCTTGTGGTCGCTGGCTGCTCATCGGGTGGAGTCTTTGCGTGGTCGAGCTTTGTGGTGGTTTGTGGCGCTGGTGCAGTTTTCGGTGGCGGTTCAAGTGACGCTTGGTGTGGGTTTGGTAGCGGGCCAAGATATTGAGCCTCCCCAGTTTCATTTGTTCTACGGTTTTGTGGCGTTGATAACGGTGGGCATTGTTTACAGTTATCGCCAGTCCATGCGTCCTTACCGGCATTTGTTGTACGGCGGGGCCGGGCTGTTTCTCATGGGTTTGGGCATTCGCGCCATGTTGGTAAGCGCTGTTTAAAAGCAGCCACACTCTGCGCTCAAAAAAATCCGCCCCAAAAATCTTATTCCACCCCTGACCTTGCCTTTTACCTCGCCTCCGTCATGTCGTCTCTGAGACCACATGACGGGGTTTGGGGGGCGGAGGGTGGCTAAAAAAGAGGAGAGGTTAGGCCTGTTGGGCGAGGCGGGAGCGAAGGTTTTCGAGTTGGGTCAGCATGGCTTGAGGTAAGCGTTCGCCGATGAAAGCGAAATGGTTTTCAATTAAGGCCACTTCGTGAGCCCAAGCTTCGGCATCTACCGACAGCAACTCGCTGAGGTCGCCGTCGTCAAGGTCAAGGCCGCTTAAGTCAAGATCAGCGGCGGTGGGCACGTTACCGATAGGGGTTTCGGTGGCACCCGCCGTGCCGTCAATGCGCTCCAGCACCCATTTTAATACTCGGCTGTTTTCGCCAAAGCCTGGCCACAAAAAGCTGCCGTCGGCATCTTTGCGGAACCAGTTGACCCAAAACATTCTCGGCAGTTTTTCTGGGTCGGCTTGAGCACCAATGCTTAACCAATGGTTGATGTAGTCGCCCACGTTGTAGCCCATGAAAGGCAACATGGCGAACGGATCAAACCGTACTTCGCCCACGGTGCCCGCCGCGGCGGCCGTCTTTTCTGAACTCATGACCGACCCTAAAAATACCCCGTGATCCCAGTCGCGGGCTTCGGTGACTAATGGAACGTTCGAAGCCCGACGCCCGCCAAACAAAACGGCCGAAATCGGCACTCCGGCTGGGTCTTCCCACTCGGGGGCGATAGAAGGGCATTGGGCCGCTGGAGCGGTAAAACGAGCGTTGGGGTGAGCGGCCGGCGTGGAGGAGTCCGGGGTCCAGGGCTGGCCTCGCCAGTCGGTCAGGTGTGGCGGAGTTTCTTCGGTCATGTCTTCCCACCAGACATCGCCTTCGGGGGTGCGGGCCACGTTGGTAAAAATCGAGTTGCTGGCGATGGACGCCATGGCGTTGGCGTTGGTTTTGTTTGAGGTGCCCGGGGCTACCCCGAAAAAACCTGCTTCGGGGTTGATGGCGTATAACTGGCCGTCGTCGCCGAACTTCATCCACGCAATATCGTCGCCGATGGTTTCGACGGTCCACCCGGGGAGGGTAGGCACCAGCATGGCCATATTGGTTTTGCCGCAGGCAGAGGGGAAAGCCGCCGCGACGTAGCGTTTTACGCCTTCCGGGGAAGTCAAAGACAAAATAAGCATGTGTTCGGCCAACCAGCCACCGTCACGGGCCATGGTCGAAGCGATACGTAAAGCGAAACATTTTTTACCCAGCAAAGCGTTGCCGCCGTAGCCCGATCCGTAAGACCAGATTTCTCGAGTGGCAGGGAAATGCGAAATGTATTTGTTGTCGGCGTCGCAAGGCCAAGGGACATCGACGTCGCCTTCATCCAGCGGAGCGCCTACGGAGTGCAAGCAGGGAACGAAGTCGCCGCTGCCCAAAACATCAAGCACCGGTTGACCCATGCGGGTCATGATGCGCATGTTGACCGCCACGTAAGGCGAGTCAGTAAGTTGCACCCCAATGTGAGCAATAGGAGAACCCAGCGGCCCCATAGAGAAAGGCACCACGTACATGGTGCGCCCGCTCATGGCCCCTTGGTAGAGCCCCAGCATTTCTTCTTTGAGTTCGTCGGGTTGGCGCCAGTTGTTGGTGGGGCCAGCATCGATTTCTTCTGGAGAAGAAATATACGTACGGTCCTCAACCCGAGCTACGTCTCCGGGGTCAGAAAGGGCGAGATAACTATTGGGGCGCAGGTCGTCGTTGAGGCGCTCAAAAGTACCGGATTCAACGAGCAGACTGGCTAAACGATCTGCTTCTTCGGCTGTGCCATCGCACCAGTGAATATCGGTGGGATCAAAAATTTCGGCCCAATGGGCTACCCAGTCAAGAAGTTTTTGATTTTCAGTAGGTGAAGTCATCGCCCCTATTCCTAGTCGCCAAAAAGTGGGTTGGCGCGCTTTGAGGGGTGTGACTTCTGGCCTATAGGTACTAGAGGTTCTCCGGAGTAGCCATATCGCCTTCAGAGCCGAAAGATAAGCCGGTGGCCTGCTGAGCGTCGTTTAAAGAAAAAACTACTCGTTGTCCGGGACGAAGCATGCGAAAGATTGATCCTTCAAGGGCGTTGTCTGCCAAGTCGAACTCGGCGAAGTCTGTTTGGTTGATGACGATGCCATCACCAGTGCCTGGGTCGTAAGACTTGATTACCCCTTGCATGGTTGCTCCTGGTCCTCAGGTGAGTTAGCGGGTAGCTTTTTGTATTTTTCCGGCTTTTAAACAACCGGTACAAACGTTTACCCGGCGGGTCGACTTGCCGACGACCGCCCGTACTCGTTGGATGTTGGGGTTCCAGCGTCGACTAGTACGCCGATGAGAGTGACTCACCTGCTTACCGAACCACGGTTTCTTGCCACAAATTTCACACACGGATGCCATGTCATAACCTCATTAAAATGGGCAACGAAGGTTCGCTGCCCGGATACGTTCAAAAGACAAGGCTACAGGGTGCCGCCGAGGCATCAACCTCTAACTGGTCAATGCGACAATCCCTTTATCTGACTACGCTCTATCTCTGTGACCGTTCTTACCGTTCTTGACGCCTCTGCCCTCCGTGCTCTTATGAAGGGTTTCGCTGATGCCTTGGTTGCCCATCGGGAAGCTCTCAACTTACTTAATGTCTATCCAGTGCCTGATGGCGACACTGGCACCAACATGTCGATGACCGCAAAGTCGGTGGTGGAAGCTCTCGAAAATTTAGCCGAGACCGCATCTCTTGAAGAAGTAACGGCCACCATTGCTCACGGCTCACTGATGGGTGCTCGCGGCAATTCAGGAGTTATTTTGTCGCAAATATTGCGGGCCTTGTCGGCGGAAATCGGCAGTGCCGGCCAACTTGATGCCCAAGTGTTGGCGCAAGGCTTAGTGTCAGCGTCGACCGCCGCTTACGGTGCGGTAGGCACTCCGGTGGAGGGCACTATTTTGACGGTGGTTCGTGAAGCCTCCGAAGCGGCAGCCGAGGTGAGTAAAGAAAGTTTGCTTACCGTTGCGGAGGCCGCGTTGGCTCAGGGTCAAGATGCTTTGGCCCGTACCCCAGAGATGCTGCCCGTTTTGGCTGAGGCCGGGGTAGTTGATGCCGGTGGTTGCGGCTTGCTGCTGCTGTTTGATGCTTTGCTTCACATAGTCGATGGACGCCCCCTGCCGGAGGCTCCTGATACCCCAGTGGCGGCCGCCCCCGACCCTGCGGCCGCCGGTCACCACGGCGCGTCTTTGGCTGGCCCCCGCTATGAGGTGATGTATTTCTTGGATGCTCCCGATGATTCGGTGGAGTCGTTCAAAGCGGCCTGGGATGCTTTAGGGGATTCCATTGTGGTGGTAGGCGGTGATGGCACTTGGAACTGTCACGTGCATACCGATGACATCGGTGGGGCCGTCGAAGCAGGTATCGAAGTAGGCCGCCCGTACCGTATTCGGGTTTCTGATCTTTTTGAAGAAGCCGAAGAGCAAGCATGGGTGCGTGAACAAATAGCCGATGGGGCAGACCAACCGGTGGGCGACCCGGTGCCTTGTGCGGTGGTCGCCGTAGCGAACGGTTTAGGCATTATTGAAATCTTCCGATCCATGGGGGTGCGTCGGGTAGTGGCCGGCGGGCAGTCCATGAACCCGTCGATCGAGCAACTTTTGGCGGCCGTTGAAGCGGTACCAGCCCAAGAAGTAATTATTTTGCCCAACAATGGCAACATCGTCGCCGTGGCCGAACAAGTAGATGCCCAGACCGACAAAACGGTGCGGGTTATTCGCACTAAAGGCATCACCGAAGGGTTCGCTTCGCTCTTGGAATACGACCCTCAAGGTACCGCTGAAGCTAACCATGCCGGGATGACCGCTGCGGCTTCTGCAGTGGTGGCGGCCGAAGTCACCGTGGCGGTGCGTGACACCGGGAGCGATGTCGGTGACATTACCGAAGGCGATTACCTTGGTCTCACCGGTGGCAAAGTAAAGGTGGTAGCCGATTCGTTGTTTGCTGCCACTACTCAAATAATTGACTACCTAGTCGATGACCACGAGTTGGTGACGTTGATCGTAGGCGAGGATGCCGATGAAGGAACCACCTCAACTATCGCCGCTTGGATAGAAACTGAGCATCCTGATCTTGAGCTTGAGGTTCATCAAGGTGGTCAACCGCTGTACCCCTATTTTTTGGGTATTGAGTAAGGGGTGCCGGTGACCGAACCCGGCTTAACCCTGCGAGAACTTGACCAACGCTCGGTTACTGACCTTAAAGGGGTTGGTGAAAAGCGTGCCGCGGCGTTGGCAAAAATTGAGGTGCGCACCGTTTTGGATTTACTCTTTACCTATCCGCGTAAATACCTTGACCGCACGCGGCAAGCCACGATCACTGAGTTGCCGGTGGGCGAAGAAGCCATGTTGTTGGTGGAGGTTAAAAAAGTTTCTGCCCGGCGTACCCGCAATGGTCGCTCACTGGTGGAGGTCACGGTCACCGACGGCACGGGGAGCCTGCGCCTAATATTTTTTAACCAAGGCTGGCGTGAACAGCAGCTCAGCCCGGGGGATGAACTGGTAGTTTTTGGGCGGCTTGACCAATACCAGGGGCGCCCTCAGATGACCAGCCCGATAGTTGATTTGGTGGGCAACCGTACCGGCCGGGTGGTGCCGGTCTACCCGCAGTCAGAAACCGCTGGGGTACACACTTGGGAACTCGACACCATGATTGGCGAAGCTTTGCGGCGGGTCATGATGGTGAAAGGGTTTAGTGACCCGGTGCCTAGCAAAGTGCGTGCTCGTTACCGGTTTGTAGACCGTTCGACGGCCATTAATCAGATCCACCATCCGGAGTCCATGGCTCAGGTGGCGGAGGCCCGCCGGCGGTTGGTTTTTGATGAGTTGTTGCGCATCCAGTTGGAGTTGGTGCAACGCAAGGTGGCTTTAGAACAGTCGGCTAAAGGTATCGCTCATCAGGTCGGTGGGTCTTTGGTTGCTGCTTTTCACGAGAATTTAGGTTTTGAACTCACCGGGGCGCAACAACGGGTGATTCAAGAAATAAACGTTGATCTTAAAGAACCGCGCCCCATGCATCGTCTGCTCCAGGGTGATGTGGGTTCAGGAAAAACCGTGGTGGCGGTGAGTGCTTTGTTGGCGGCGGTACAAGGGGGCCACCAGGGGGCGTTGATGGCCCCTACTGAGGTGTTGGCGGGTCAACATTATTTGGGCGTAGCGGCCTTGCTGCGCAACATGACGGTGCCTGATCCCGCAACGTTGCTTGGTGAACGCCCGTTGCAGGTGGACTTATTGACCGGCAGCACCTCGGCGGCGGAGCGTCGACGAATTACCGTGGGGCTGGCCACCGGCGGGGTTGACGTGGTTATCGGTACCCACGCCTTGATTCAAGAAAGTGTGGTTTTTGTTTCGTTGGGCATGGTGGTGGTTGATGAGCAGCATCGTTTCGGGGTTGAGCAACGGGCTGCTTTGCGAGAAAAAAATTCCGACGACTCGGTGCCCGATGTGCTGGTGATGACGGCAACGCCAATCCCTCGCACGGCGGCTATGACGGTGTACGGCGATTTAGATGTTTCAGTGCTCGACGAGATGCCCCCGGGCCGCACTCCCATAACTACCGAATGGGTTAAAGAAGAAGCACCGGCTTGGGATGCGGTGCGTCGCGAGGTAGCGGCCGGCCACCAGGTGTATGTGGTGTGCCCGTTGATTGAAGAGTCCGATGCTTTAGAGGTGCGATCGGCAGAAGAAACGTTGACCCGGTTGCAAGAAACCGAACTGGCGGGCTTGTCAATAGCGCTGCTCCATGGCCGTTTTTCTTCGGATGAAAAAGAAGCGGCCATGGCAGCTTTTCGTGCAGGCGAAACCTCGGTGCTGGTGGCCACCACGGTGATAGAGGTCGGGGTAGATGTACCCAACGCCACGGTGATGGTGATTTTAGATGCTGACCGCTTTGGTATTGCGCAACTCCATCAACTGCGAGGCCGGGTCGGTCGAGGGGCGGCCGCAAGTTTTTGCTATTTGGTGGGGGAGGCCACCACCCCAGACGGTGAAGAACGCCTCCGAGCTTTGGTGCGTACTACCGATGGTTTTGAGTTGGCTGAGGTAGATCTTGATTTGCGTGGGGAGGGAACCATCATGGGGCAACGCCAGAAGGGTCGCAACGATTTACGGTTGGCTTCGTTGCGTCGCGATCGTGAATGGGTAGAGGCGGCTCGTGAGGTGGCTATAAATCTTGTCGGCGACGGAAAAGGGCTCAAGAAGTATCCGGAGTTGGCTGATGAAATCTCCGTGTTCCTCGGCGACGAAGAAACCGATTATCTTTTTCGGTCATGACCTTTCACCCGGTATTGGCCGAACCAGAGCAAATTCCTGATGCGGTAGCGGTTTTGTCGGTAGCTTTTGCCCACGACCCGGTGTTGTCTTTTTTGTTTCCCGATCCGGTGACTCGCCCAGGTTTGTTGGCTACTTTTTTTGCCGCCCGCTTAGCGGCTGGGGTGGGTATGGATTTTCTTTACCTCAGTGAAGGAAAAGGGTCGGCCGCCCTTTGGTTGTCGCCTTTAGTAGAAGGTGACCTTGAACCATCGTGGGATGCCGTGTTGGCGGCCACCATTGCTTTGATGGGCGAAGAAGAAACCATGAAACGCTTTGCGGCGTTGGAACCCATGATCGAGGCTAAACCGAAAGAACCGCACTGGTATTTAGAGTTCGTGGGCACTCGTAGCGAAAGCAGAGGGAAGGGCCTCGGGTCGGCGTTGATAAAAGTTATTACTGACCGCTGTGACGTTGAGGGCATGCCGGCTGCTTTAGAGTCCAGCGACCCGGTCAATGTTCCGCTTTACGAACGACACGGTTTTCGGGTTACCCAGGTGGTTGAGATTATAGGTGGTCCGCCTGTTCCCATGATGTGGCGAGACCCGGCTTAGTAAACTTGGTCGCCGGCACCGTCGTCTTCGTCGGGCATCACAAGATCCCAGCGGTCAAGGCAGTCGGCGCAGCGGTAGGCCACGTTCTCGCCAGGGCCGAATTCTGTTTCGTGGTGGGCCAGCAAATGGCAGGTCCCCCCGCAGTCCACACAAATAATTGTTGTCGCAGCGCGCATAGAAGCACCATACTAAGACTATGCGTGTAATCGCCGGAACCGCCCGAGGGCGTCGCCTTAAATCTCCTCAAGATGATTCAGCGCGCCCCACTACTGACCGGGTGCGTGAAGCGGTTTTTAACGCTCTCTTTAGTTTGGGTGCCCTTGAAGATGCCGTGGTGCTTGACCTTTTCGCCGGCTCTGGGGCTCTGGCCATTGAGGCGCTTTCTCGGGGAGCAAAACGGGCGGTGCTGGTAGAGAAGTCTTCGCGTCATACAGAACTGATTAAAGAAAATCTGGCCCTCTGCCATTTTGACGACCAATCCGAGGTGCATCGTGCCGATGCTTTTACTTGGCTCTCGACCCATCAAGAAACTTGGGACCTGGTGTTTTTGGACCCGCCCTATGACTTCGACGAGTGGGAAAAACTCTTAAAAAATGTGAAAGCAAAGCTGGTGGTTTTGGAGTCAAATCGCGAAATTGACCCCGGCCCGGAGTGGGATGTACTCAGGAGTCGCCGCTATGGGGCTACCGTGGTGGTTGTGGCCGCCGTTGGGCCACCTGAAAATGACGTCCAGAAAGAAGGGAGTTCGGTCTCATGACTTGTGTTCTGTACCCCGGTTCGTTTGATCCGGTACATAACGGCCATATCGAAATGGTCGAAACCGCAGCATCGCTCTTTAGCGAAGTAGTAGTGGGGACCCTCATGAACCCTTCAAAAGGTGGCGGGCTCTTTACCCTAGAAGAGCGCATGGCTTTGCTTGACGAATGCTTCGCTCATTTGCCCAACGTTTGCACCACCATGTTTGATGGCCTGGTCGTCAACTTGGCCAAAGATGTGGGTGCAGATTTTATTATTAAGGGTTTGCGGGCTGTGTCAGATTTTGAATCTGAACTTCAAATGGCGCAAACCAATCAAGCCATTTCTGGCATGCACACCCTCTTTTTACCTACCGCTTCGCGGCGCTCCTTTTTGGCTTCGGGGCTTATCCGCGAGGTAGCACGCTTTGGCGGAGACGTCAGTGACATGGTGCCGGCCCCCGTTTTTCGTGAATTGCAAAAAAAGAGCATTTCGTGAACGACGAACTTTTACCCGAGGTTCCGCCTTCCGTCGAGACGGATCCTTATCGGCCGCCTCAGGTTGAAGCGATCTTGCGCCAAGCCCGCGACCTTGTTGATTCTGCCCGGCCCATGCCGCTGTCTGCATCATCGATGATCAATAAAGAAGAGCTCTTAAGCCTGTTAGATGAGGCTATGGGTCGTTTGCCTGAAGATTTGCGTGCCGCCCGTTGGTTGCTTAAAGAACGCGAAGAGTTCTTAGCCAAGGTGCGACGCGAAGGTGACGAAATACTTGAGTTGGCCCGGTCTCGTGCCGAACGCTTAGTGCAACGCACCGAAGTGGTGCGTACGGCCGAACAAAGGGCTCGCCAACTGGTAGAAACAGCGCGAGATGAAACCCGGCGCATGCGAAGAGAAACCGAAGACTACTGCGATCAAAAATTACAAAGTTTCGAATCTCTTCTTGGATCGGCCCGCGACACTATTTCTGCCGGCCGTCGAAAATTACAAGAAACTGTTTTAGACCGAGAGCGCCAAAAACAGCCGCCAGTTGAACCTCTTGATTCTGAAAACCAACCCCGACCCGGGGTAGCAATGTTTGACCAGGACGATGCTGTCGGTGAATACCCCCGTTGATCAACCAGCCGACAATGTGTTGGTGCTTTCGCTGGCTTCTTTACGGCGCCGCTCCGATGTGGTGCGACGAATCCAGCGAGCGGCTTGTCTCGATGACCTCGCAACCTCGGTGGCGCGTGTGCCCCAAGGTGAGGTACATCTCGATCTTTCGGTTGAAGTGCGAGGGCTTGATGTGGTGGTTGCGGGCCAAATAGAAACGCAATGGCAAGCCGAATGCCGTCGATGCCTCGAAGAAATAACCGGACAGATCAAGCTCAGCGTTACCGAAGTATTTCGGTCCGTTGACCCAGCGGCTCCCGACCAAGACCTTGGCGACACTTTTCTTTTTGACGGAACGCCCGGCGACGAAATGGTTAGCGTGGAAGCCGTAGTACGTGACGCAGTGTTGCTGGCTCTTCCTTTGGCCCCCCTTTGTCAAGAAAATTGCCAAGGCCCTGCGCCGGAACGATTCCCTGCGCACACCGAAAACGAACCGATTGAACAAGAGCCGGCTCCCCTAAAAGACCCTCGATGGGCGGCTTTAGATGGGTTGCGTATTGATGATGAAATTTCCCCACCCGATTCGGTGGTCTAAACGCTTGTTCTCCCGCTACCATTGCGGAGTCGTCAGGCTGCCGATCAGCTTGCCGTAATAATTTTCACCGGGCCTAAGGAAAAAACGATGGCTGTCCCTAAGAAAAAAACTTCTAAAGCTAAAGGGCGAAGCCGTCGTGCTTCGAACTGGACCCTCGGCGTGGCTTCACGGAGCTCATGCCCGCGTTGCGCGGCGATTAAACGTCCTCACCGGGTATGTGGCAACTGTGGTTGGTACGCCGGTCGTCAAGCCGTAGACGTTGATTAACTTTTTATGACTACTTCGCTACCTATCGCTGTTGATGCGATGGGAGGCGACCGTGCACCCAGCGAGATTGTGGCTGGGGCGCGCTTGGCAAAAGAAAACCACGGTATAGATGTGGTGCTGGTCGGTCGGTCAGAAGAACTCACTGACTGCGGCGACCTTGAGGTTATTGAAGCCTCGGAAGTTATTGCTATGGATGCTGAACCTGGTTCGAGCGTGCGTCGCCTGAAAGATTCCTCACTGGTACGCGCTGCAGAGGCTGTCCGTGATGGGCGAGCTTCGGCCATGGTGAGCGCCGGCAACACGGGGGCGACCATGGCGAGTGCTCTTTTACGCATGGGGCGCATCAAAGGAGTGTCTCGCCCGGCTATCGCCACCCTGCTTCCCGCACCGGGCACGACCCCCACCGTGTTGCTTGATGCAGGAGCAAACGCTGAATGCAAGCCCGAGTGGTTGGCCCAGTTTGGGCAAATGGGTGCAGTGTTTGCCCAAGATCGTTTAAATATTTCTTCCCCCCGGGTGGGGTTGCTTTCTATCGGTGAAGAACCAGGCAAGGGCAGCCCGTTGGTTAAAGAAACCTACGCAGAAATGCAAACAGTGAACTGGGGAGCGGCTGAGTTCATCGGCAACGTCGAAGGAAGAGACCTCCTCACCGACGAAGTGGACGTAGTAGTAACCGATGGGTTCACGGGAAACGTTGCTTTAAAAACCCTTGAAGGAGCATTGAAAAACTTAATGCTGGCGCTTTTTAGTGCCATGGGGGAGCGCCCAGAAGCTACAGAAGCGGCTGCCCAGTTGGGTCCGGAATTCGACCAGATTTACCGTTTTTTCCACCCGGATACCTACGGCGGCGCCATGCTGCTGGGGGTAAAAGGTGTGTGTGTCATTAGCCACGGCTCTTCGGGGGCTCATGCGATGGAAAACGCCATTAAAGTGGCCGCCGAAATGGTGGAAACCAAAGTGGTAGATCACCTTACTAAAGCCATCGCTGGCTAACTTTTAACCCCTTTCAGCCCCTTTTCGCCCCTGCTGAGCAAGCTCTTTCATCCGCTAGGATGAAGCCTCACCAGCGACGAAAGCAGAAAAGCCATGCCTGCAGAAACCCATGTAGAAGGTTCCCCCATCGGGCGACCAGAAATCCTAACCTTGGTTAAAGAACGGTTGGCCGACATTTTAGAAATCGACGTTACTGAAGTAGGTGAAGGTGATTCTTTTGCTGACGACCTTGATGCTGATTCCTTAGCGCTTATTGAGTTGGTGGAAGCAATTGAAGAAGAACTCAGCGAGCGAACCGTGGGCTTTCGTTTCGAAGACGAAGACCTCGAAGATCTTCGTACCGTGCGCGATGCAGTTGACTATGTCGTCTCCCGCCTCGGTTAACCTCGTCGACGCCCCAGAAACCCACCCGGCCGCCCAAGTTTTGGCGGAGGATTTGGGCTATCGGTTCAACGACCCAACGCTCCTTTCTGGAGCACTTACTCACCGTTCGTGGTGCGCAGAGTTTGGTGGCCCCTCAAATGAACGCTTGGAATTTCTTGGTGACGCGGTGCTGGGCATGGCAGTGACCCAATTGATTTACCGGGCCTACCCGGAACTCCCCGAAGGCCAGTTGGCCAAAATTCGGTCGGGGGTGGTGAGCGCCAACGCTCTAGCGAAAACTGCTCGCCAAATAAACTTGGGGACAGCACTTTACTTAGGTAAAGGTGAGCAAGCCTCTGGTGGGCGAGATAAAAGCTCTATCCTGGCCGATGCCTTTGAAGCAGTTCTGGGAGCCGTTTACCTCGATGGCGGGCTTTCGTCGGCTGTTGAAGTAGTCGAAAATCTCATGGGCCAAGATATTGATCAAACAGCTATGTCGCCGGGTTTTCACGATTTCAAAACTCGTTTGCAGGAACTTTCGGCGCAACGCTTTCGTTCTGCCCCAGTTTACGAAATGACCGCAGAAGGCCCTGACCATGACCGACGTTTTTCGGCTTTGGTTTCGGTGGATGGTCAGATTTTTGGCCCCGGAACTGGGACCTCAATAAAACGAGCTGAACAAGACGCAGCCCGTATGGCCTGGCAATCTCTCGAAAATCCCCTCAAACCTCAACCCTCTCCGAAGGACCCCTCATGAGTATCCCTCTGGAACTTCCAGAAATAGAAATTCTGCGACGCGACCTTGAACGCGATATCGCTGGGCGAAAAATAAAAACTGTCGAAGCAGCCTCGCTGGCCGTGCTGGGTCGTTACCGGAGCCGTAAGGCATTTACCGATCTACTGCCCGGCAAAAAGATTAAGTCAGTAAGACGTGCGGGGCTGGCTCTGGTGATGATTATGGGCGACGACTACTTGGTCATAAAAGTAGGAGCCGGTGCTTCGCTGCGCCGACAACCAAATAAAGCGGCGGTTGAAAAAGGCACCGAAATAACTATTACCTTCACCCAAGGTGGACAACTTCGGTTGATCGACCCAGAGAAAAACTCTGAAGTCGCCGTGGTGTCGGCCGACATATTGTTCGATGAGATGCCGGAATTGGCCGGCTTGGGTATGGACCCGGTAGCCGACCCGGTGCCGTGGACCACTTTCGCCGCTGAGGTATTGGGTCGCTCAAAGGGGCTCAAAGAGCTTCTATGCGACGATGAAATAGTAGTGGGGGTCGGGGAGATCTACAGCGACGAGATCTTATTCGCCTCAGGATTGCGCCACGATCGTAAGAGCGATTCGCTGTCTACCCAAGAGGTCCGCCGCTTCCATCGAGCTCTGGTAGAGATCATTCACGACGGGGTGAAGTACCGAGGGACACATATTGAAGGCCGCCCATTCGTCGATGTGTTTGGCGAGCCAGGGTTGTATCAAGAACACCTAACGGTTTACGGGAAGCACGGAGATTTAAGTGATCGCAGTCGGCTGCCCATTAAACGAAAGAAATTTAAAGGCCGATGGACCTACTACTGCGATACGCAGGTTTAGAACGAATTTAAAAAAAATAGGTCAATGACCGGCGCGGCAGGGCATTACGCGTCTACGGTGGTCAATATGAATGACATCGATGTGATTTCGCGGTAGTAAGGTCGATTCTGGTGTTTCTTAAACGGCTAACCATCAAAGGGTTCAAGTCTTTCGCTGACACCGCCGCGCTCGATATGGAACCAGGAGTCACCGTGGTGGTCGGGCCAAACGGTTCCGGTAAATCCAACGTAGTGGATGCCATAGCTTGGGTATTGGGGGCGCAAGCACCCAGCGCGGTGCGGGCCCAAAAAATGGACGACATCATTTTTGCCGGGACCACCACTCGTCCTGCTTTAGGTCGGGCAGAGGTTTCATTGACCCTTGATAACGAGTCGGGGTTGTTGCCGGTTGAGTTCGGCGAGGTCACCATCACTCGAATACTTTTTCGCAACGGCGATAGCGAGTATTCGTTAAACGGAGCCCCCTGCCGGTTGCTTGACATTCAAGAACTTTTGTCTGATGCCGGGGTAGGGCGCCAACAACATGTCATCGTGTCACAAGGCCAAATCGATGCGGTGCTCAACGCTCGCCCCGAAGACCGACGCATGATCATTGAAGACGCCGCCGGCATTTTGAAGTTTCGTAAACGAAAAGAAAAAGCAGAACGTCGCTTGGCGGCCACTGAAACAAACCTCAACCGTCTGGGCGACCTTCAACGCGAGGTGCGGCGGCAACTGCGCCCCTTGGAACGACAAGCCGAAGCAGCCCGCCGCCATGGTGATTTAATCGTCGAACTCAATGCTCTGCGACTACACCGTGCCGCCACCGAAATGATTGGGTTGCGCCGTCAAGCACAAACCGAAGCAGAACAGCGTGCTTCTTTGGCCCGGGAAGAAGTAACGGCCAAAGCAGACCTGGGCCGCCTTGATGCAGAAGTCGCCACCGCAGAAGCCGAGTTAGTGGCTCGAGGCGGAGACGACCTGGGCGACCAGTTGGTGCGTCACGAAGCGTTAAGAGAACGTGGGCGCGGTTTACGCGGGGTACTTGTCGAGCGTTTGCGGAGCATTGAAAACGACCGCTTGGCCTCAGCCTCTCAACAAATGGTGCTTGACCTAGAATCTGAAGTAGTCAGCGCAGAAGCAGAACTGGCGGGACTCTTGGTCGAATCGGAATCGTTCGCTCCAGAAGCTGAACGGCTTGCTTTGTCAGAAACGGAGTTAACTGCAGATCGTGCCTCTTTTGAACAGGAATGGGCAGAAGGCATGCCGGCCATGGACGGCATGGCTGCTGAGGTTCGCGGCGAGTTGGGAGTTTTGCGCACTTCAGCTGAGCAAACAGAAAATCAAAACCACCGACTGGTAGATCGCAAGACCGCTCTCGAAGCGTCAAGGCAGCGTCTTGACGTAGAGACCGAACGACTACGGGCCCGTCTTTCTGAAGGCGACGTAGTCGAAGAACCGCTCATGGTTGAAGCCACCGCTTTAGAAAAACAAGCCGGTCAAGCGGCCCAAGATCGCAATGCCGGATGGGAACGGTTAATGACCGCCGAAGCCGACCTACGCACCATCAGTGCCCGTGTAGAGGCCCTAACCATGGCTCTGGACGAAGCCCGGTCGCGAGCGGGTGCGGCACACTTGGCGGCGGTTGATGGCGTACTGGGTACTTTGCTGGATCTCGTAGAAGTAGATGCTGGGTACGAAGCGGCTTTCGAGGCAGCAGCCGGCGAAGCCTTAGACGCCGTTGTGGTGCAAGGAACGGTAAGTGCCAAAGAAGCCATCGGCGCACTTCAGCGAGGCAACTTTAAGGCAGCAGTCATTGCCTTAACCGGGGCGGCAACCGACCCTCGCCCTGCCCCAACCGGTTCCAACGTTCGCGCTCATGTCCGGTCGAGTGTGGCGGGAGTAAACGAGCTTCTGGATCGCTTATTGGCGCACGTCACGTTGGTAACGGGCGGAAGCGTCAAAGCGATTGACTTGGCCATAGAAGACCCCACCGCAGTGTTGGTTACCCGAGATGGCGACCGTTTTGGCCCTTCTGGATGGCGTATCGGCGGCGACCGTGGCGGCGCCACCGGTGCTGCGCTGGGCGAAGCGGAGGTCCGACTGGTAGCGGCCGAAACAGAGCGAAACAACAGCCAACGAGCTTTTGACGAAGCAGAGAAACGGGCTGCAGATTTTGATCAAGAATTGCTGAGCGTGACCCGGTCGCTCGACGAACACGACAATGAGTTCAATGCGGCTGCCAAGGCGTTACAACAACTGCAATCTGAACGCCGAGATTTTGGGCTCGAAATAGAATCACTCCAATCACAAATATCTGAGTTAACGGGGAGGCAAAGCGACTACCAGGAACGGGTAGCAGTGCTCGAACAACGCCTGCCTGCCCTGCAAGCAAGTGAAGAAGAGTCAGCGTCTGATGGGCGCCGGATGGTGGCCGACCGGCAACGCCTAGAAGAACGAACCACCGAACTAAGCCGGCATCGCACCGCCCACGAAGTGCACTTTGCCGACGTCACCGCACGGCGAAGCGCAGTAGAACGCCGACTCGAACAGCAGCAGGCTCAAATGATTAATTTGGCCGAGGCTCATCAACATGCTTCGGCACAACGGCAACAACTTGACCGGCGCGAAGCGGTAAGTCGGCGACTTATGGCCCTGCTAGATGAGCGGGTCTCTCGAATTGAACTTCGCCTTGAAGGGTTGCGTGAAACTCGCCGCCTGCAGTCTGAGCGGGTGAGGGCCGTAGTGGCACGCTTAGACGGTATCCGTCGAGATCGAACCGCCGCTGAACGAAGCCTGTCGTCGTTACGAGAACGCCAATCGCGTTTAGAAATTCAGCGGGCAGAAACCCGGTTGCGTTTAGAAAACCTTTCGGTCACCATCCGAACCGAATTTGACCGTGAGCCGGAAGCCATTTTGGACACCCCGGCGCCGGAGTTTCTTGAAGGAGTATCTGGCCCGGCTCGTTTGGCAGAACTTGAACGCGACCTCAAGATAATGGGCCCCATAAACCCTCTGGCTCTTGAAGAGTTTGAGGCCCTCACCGAGCGTCACGATTTTCAACAGGAACAACTTGACGACATTCGTTCAACTCGTCGTGAACTCCGCAAGGTTATTAACTCAGTAAATGAAGAGATTGTTCGGGTGTTCGCTTCAGCATGGGCAGAGGTATCCGAGCACTTCACTGACTTGTTCTCTGGGCTGTTCCCGGGCGGCACCGGGAAACTCCGGCTCACCGACCCGGACGACTTACTGAACACCGGTATTGAAGTAGAAGCACGGCCGTCAGGTAAGAACGTGAAGAAACTTTCCTTGCTGTCGGGTGGAGAACGCTCGCTCACCGCTTTGGCTTTCTTGTTTGGCGTGTTCCGTAGCCGTCCGTCTCCGTTCTATGTGATGGACGAAGTAGAAGCAGCCCTCGATGACGTGAACTTGCATCGCTTCTTAGGGTTGGTCGAGCAGTTCCGTGAAGATGCTCAGTTGCTTATCGTGAGTCACCAAAAACGCACCATGGAAGCCGCAGACTGCTTGTACGGGGTCTCTATGGCCCCCGGTGGCTCGTCAAAAGTAGTGAGCGAACGAATGGAAAACCACGCAGTAAATCAGCCGGTAGTTTTTTCAGACACGCCGGCAACTCTTTAAGTACCGGCGAGGCGACAGCAACCGAGGGGTTAAGCGCGGTACCGTCAAGGTATGCGGATTCTAGTCGTTGACGATGAGGTTGACCTTGTAGAGGCGGTGGCTCGAGGCCTTCGCCGTCAGGGCTACGCCGTTGATGTGGCTTTCGGGGGCGAGGAAGCATTACAAAAGGCGTCGTACACGCCTTACGACTTGGTGTGTCTTGACCTGACCATGCCCGGTATCGACGGTCTTGACGTTTGCGTGGCTTTGCGTGAGAATCCGCCCGAAGGTTTGGTTCCACGTATTTTAATGCTCACCGCCCGTGACACTATTGAAGATCGCATTGCCGGCCTTGATGTGGGGGCCGACGATTATTTGGTAAAGCCGTTTGCTTTTGAAGAGTTGGCTGCTCGGGTGCGATCGCTCCTTCGCCGCAACGCTGGGCAAGGGGGAGCGGTACTCAAAGTTGGGGGCCTCAGCCTTGATGCCGCTCGCCACCAAGTTTCGCGGGGTAGCAGAGATTTGTCGTTAACGGCCAAAGAGTTTGCCGTGTTGCATTACTTCATGTCTCGGCCTGGCGAGGTGGTGTCTCAAGAAGATTTGTTGGAACACGTGTGGGACGAACACGCCGACCCGTTCACCAACACGGTAAGAGTGACTATCGGGACCTTGCGTAAAAAAGTTACCGACGGTGAAGAAAATGAGTTGCTTGAAACGGTGGTTGGTCGGGGTTACCGCTTGTTGGGTAGTCAATCTTCGTGAAGAAACCGCCGTTAGGAAGCATCCGAATACGTCTGGCATTTTTGTACTCAATATTGTTATTTGGCTTGGCTTCGCTGGTGGTGGGGGGAATTTATTTAAGTTTGTCGAATGCCCTTGACGATGAACCGATGTCTCGCACCGCTGCTTTTCAGGTACTTGGTGAAGAAATGGAAGAGCTCAACGTGCGCAACAGCGTGGCGGATTCCTCTCTTGTACTTGAAGAGGCGCAGCCTTATTTGGTGGCTTTTGAACAGGCGGTCAATCGGCGAGCTTTAACCCAACTGCGCTCGTATTCTGTGGTGTCGTTGGTTGCTTTGTTTCTGGCCAGCATGGTGATCGGCTGGTACGTTTCGGGAATGGTGCTGCGGCCTATCGGCAGGATTACTGCGGTAGCTCGCCATATTCAAGCCACCGACCTGTCGCAACGAATAGAACTTGGCGGGCCCACTGACGAACTCCGTGACTTGGCGGACACTTTTGACAACATGCTGGATCGCCTAGACGAAGCTTTCGAAGGTCAGCGCCGGTTTATTCAAGAGGCTTCGCATGAATTGCGGAATCCTTTAGCGGTTATGCGCACCAACCTTGATGTGGTGATGGACGACCCCGAAGCCACCACCGGAGACTTCCGGATTGCTGGTGAAGTAGCGGGCCGTTCAGCGATACGGATGTCGGCGCTAGTCGACGACTTGTTGCTTTATGCCCATCACAAACGCCCAGATGCCCAACGTGAGCCACTTGACCTTTCGATTTTGGTGGCCGAAACGGTTGAAGATTTTGCCGCAGCAGCGACTCGAGCGCAAGCAGTATTAAACGCCAAGGTCGCTCCAGACCTTTTGGTAGTGGGAGATGGGGTGGCTTTGCGTAGGGCACTGGCCAACTTGTTGAATAACGCATTGCGCGTGGTGGATCCTCAAGGATTGGTGGCGGTTACTGCCGGCCATGACGATCAACAAATATGGATTTCGGTAGCCGATGATGGGCCGGGTCTTTCTGCTCAAGATCTTCCGCGAGTTTTTCAACGCTTTTGGAAAGGAGATCGTGCTTCTTCTCGAGAAGATGGGCGATCGGGTTTAGGACTAGCAATCGTGCGGCAAATAGCGGAAGGTCACGGAGGTCAGGTCACGGTTCGGTCTGGCTTGGGCGAAGGGGCAACGTTCACCCTTTGGTTCCCCCGTTACGTTGAGGCATAAATGGCAACTGTTTTACTGTGCGCGGCGTAGGTTAAACCGGTGGACGAGAACAATGAACAACCTGACTTAGAGGTTCCTGATATTGAGGAGCCTCTTTTTGTTGGGGAGGTTTTAGACCCGGCGGTAGAGGCTTCGTTGGCCGAGCTGGTGCACGTTCCTGTCGAGTCCTCTCCGGCATCTGGTAGACGGAGATTTTTTTTCGTCTTGGTGGCTGTGCTGATTTTATTGGGGCTGGGCGGAGTAGCCGGTTGGCTTCTTCCTGGCCTGCTAGATAATGAAAAAAATACTGACGAAACTTCGTCAATCTCTATTGTTATGGGCGAGGCACTGGTGTTGGACCCTGGTGATGAGCCGGTAGTGGCGGTGGCTCAAGCCGTGTCTCCTTCAGTGGTGCTTATTGAAATCCCTTTGGTGGGGCAAGGCTCGGGCATAATCATGGATCAAGAGGGCCACATCGTCACCAATGGTCACGTGATTGGCGACGCAGAACTTGCGTTGGTAACCCTGTCCAACGGTCAACGGATAGAAGCAGAAATAGTTGGGGTAGATATTCGCCGCGACGTTTCAGTAATTCGCTTAACCGAAGCCGTTGACGGCCTGGTGCCTGCGGTGTTTGGGCCCAGCGACGAGCTACAAGTGGGTCAACTTGCCGTTGCCGTGGGAAGCCCGTTTGGCCTTTCACAGTCGGTGACTTCGGGAATTATTAGCGCATTGGGTCGGGTTATCCCTTCGTACGGGTGCGAGGTGGGCGGCGGAAATAGCGCAGAGTGCGCCGGGGTGGCCACTATCCAAACCGACGCACCCATTAACCCAGGGAACTCTGGGGGCCCTTTAGCGGACCGTTCGGGTCGGGTTATTGGCATGAACACGTCAATTCGAACCGATGGGGTCGCTGAAGCAAACGCGGGGATTGGGTTTGCCCTCCCCATCGACACGGTGTTGTTGGTGGCCGAACGCTTGCTCAACGGCGAACCGGTAGGTACCGCATGGCTAGGCATTCGAGGTGAATCGCCATTAGATGGCCGCTCAGGGGCCGTCATCGTTGAAATAACCGAAGGGTCCCCGGCGGCCCTCGCCGGGCTACAGGTGGGCGATTTGATCGTCTCGTCCGAAGGTGTACCGATGGGCGGAATGGGCACTTTACGGGCCGATATTCAACTCAGGTTGCCGGGGATGGTCATTGAATTGGGCTACCAACGCGAAGGGGTAGCCGGGGTAGCGGTTGTAGAACTTGGCGACCTTGACAGTTTCTTAGATTGAGCAATTGAACCTAGTGGATTGCCGGGCCAACGGTAGGATTGCCGCTCTATGAGTTTGCGCAACAAACTGGGAAAACCCCGGGCTTCTTTTTCTGACCGGTTAGGGGGTTTTCGTTCTCGCCCTCAGGTGGATCAAGCAGTTTGGGACGATCTCGAAGAAGCTCTTTTGGGAGCCGATGTTGGGTTACCTACGACGAGTAGTTTGCTCGAACAGGTACGTCGCCAAGCCGAAGAGAATTCGGTGGTTGACCCGGAGGAAGTGCTGGACCTGTTACGTGAAGAAATGGTGCGCTTTTTCCAGGATGCTGACTTGGAACTGAACCGAAGCGGGGCCCCTAGCGTATGGCTGTTCGTGGGTGTCAACGGGGTGGGAAAAACCACCACCATCGGCAAGTTGACGCATCGAGAAATAACTGCGGGGCGTTCGGTGGTGCTGGCCGCTGGTGATACTTTTCGAGCGGCCGCCGTTGAGCAACTGACCCAATGGGGAAACCGTTCTGAGGTGACGATTATTTCTGGGGCTGAAGGGTCTGACCCCAGTTCAGTAATTTTTGATGCGGTTGAACACGCAGCGGCCCGAGGAAGCGGCTTGGTTTTGGCCGACACCGCAGGCCGGGTGCACACCAAAAGCAACTTGATGGATGAGTTGCGTAAAGTACGCCGGGTGGCCGAAAAAGGGGCCGGTACGGTGACCGAGACCTTATTGGTGCTTGATGCCACCACCGGCCAAAATGGTTTGATGCAGGCCAAGCAGTTCACCGAAGCTGCTGAGGTCACGGGTGTGGTGCTGACCAAACTGGATGGTTCAGCGCGGGGCGGCATTGTTTTGGCTATCCAAAGCGAGTTGGGTATTCCGGTCAAACTGGTAGGGGTAGGCGAAAGTATTGAAGATTTAATGATTTTTGAGCCAACTGCCTTCGTAGACGCCTTATTCGGCTGATTCTGCGGCACACTCATCAACGATGTTTGAAAGTCTTAGCAACCGTTTTGAGGGAATCCTCAAAAAGATCCGTGGTAAGGGCCGTCTGGGCCCTGAAGAGATCGATGAGATCTTGGCGGAAATCCGTAGCGCCCTTCTGGAAGCTGACGTCAACTTAGGGGTTATCCGTACCCTTCAAGATCGTATTCGCGAGCGCGCTTTGGGCGAAGAGCTCAGCGGTATTTTGAACCCCGGCCAACAGGTCGTAAAGATTGTGCTCGAGGAGCTCACCGTCGTTCTGGGCGGTGAAACCATGCGTCTGGCCTACGCCTCAAAGCCCCCCACGGTTGTTCTGTTGGCTGGTTTGCAAGGCTCGGGTAAAACTACGACGGCCGCCAAGTTGGCTCGATGGTTTAAATCACAGGGCCGGAACCCGTTGTTGGTGGGCGCCGACTTGGCTCGCCCGGCGGCGGTTGAGCAACTAAGGACGCTTGGCGACCGACTCTCGGTTCCGGTGTTTAGCGAGTCCAGCGACCCGGTAGCGGTGGCGGCGGCGGGTCTGGCAGAGGCACAGCGTTTAGGGCGCGACGTGCTTATTTGCGACACCGCAGGGCGTCTCTCGATAGACGACGACCTTATGGATGAGGTGGCGAACATCTCGGCCGCTATCAATCCGGACTACACCTTCTTGGTGGTGGACGCTATGACCGGCCAAGATGCCGTCGGGGTAGCCGAGATCTTTCACGAGCGTTTGGCTCTTGATGCGGTCATCTTGACCAAACTGGACGGTGACGCTCGAGGCGGGGCGGCGCTTTCCATTCGCCAAGTGGTGGGGAAACCGATCGCTTTTGCTTCCACGGGCGAAAACCTTGAAGACTTCGAAGCGTTTCACCCGGACCGTTTAGCTAGCCGTATTCTTGGCATGGGCGATGTCGAAACGCTTATCGAAAAGGCTGAGGAAACTTTCGAAAAAGAAGAAGCGGAAGCTGCCGCCGCCCGCATGCTTGACGGCACGTTTACTTTGGATGACTTTTTAGAACAGATCCGACAACTACGTAAGATGGGCCCGATTAGTAATTTGATGGGCATGGTTCCTGGGATGGCTCAACAGATGAAGGGAGTCGATACCGAGGTTGATGAGGGGCGCATCGACCGCTTGGAGGGGATCATTCATTCCATGACGGAGGCCGAACGGGCGCAACCCGAGATGATTGATGGCTCGCGACGGATGCGGATTGCCCAAGGAAGCGGCACGCAGGTAGCCGAGGTAACCCAATTGGTTAAACAGTTTCGCGAGATGAAAAAGATGATGAAGCAAATGGGCGGCGGCTCTCGGGGAAAGAAAAAACGAGGAAAAAAGGGACGAAAAGGTGGCGGGCGTACCACCCAACGGGGCCCGGCTCCTTTGCCAAAAAAGGGTTTGTCGCTCCCTGGTTTGGGCGAAAATGACCCCTCGGCGGGTTTTGAAGGATTTGACCTTGGTGGAGGAAACCCATTCGGATAGAGAGATATGTCGGATAAAGGGCGGGAAACGTCTTTTCATCAGGCAGACTGTTTCTCCGAATGGGTGCCCATTATCTGGCCCCTACATAAAACCGAACCGTGCCTTTGAGCCGGACCTGACGATAAGAGAGTGAGCCCGTCGTGGCCGTAAAACTCCGCCTAATGCGGATGGGAAAAAAGAAGCAACCGACCTACCGAGTGGTAGCTGCCGACTCGCGCAAAGCGCGTAACGGCCGTTTCCTTGAAGTGGTGGGTTTTTATGATCCGCTTAACGATCCATCGATTATCAAAATTGATAATGACAAGGCGGTGCACTGGTTGCGCCATGGTGCCCAGCCTTCGGATCGAGTAAAGAAACTTTTGGAGATCTCTGGTGCTTGGGAAGATTTTTCTGGCGAAGCATTTGTTGCTCCGGTAGCCAAAGCAAAGCCAGTTGTCGAGGAAGTTGCTGAAGAGGTAGCTGAGGAAGTTGCTGAGGAAGTTGCTGAAGAGGTAGCTGAGGAAGTTGCTGAGGAAGTTGCTGAGGAAGTTGCTGAAGAGGTAGCTGAGGAAGTTGCTGAAGAGGTAGCTGAGGAAGTTGCTGAGGAAGTTGCTGAAGAGGTAGCTGAAGAGGTAGCTGAAGAGGTAGCTGAGGAAGTTGCTGAGGAAGTTGCTGAAGAGGTAGCTGAGGAAGTTGCTGAGGAAGTTGCTGAAGAGGTAGCTGAGGAAGTTGCTGAAGAGGTAGCTGAGGAAGTTGCTGAAGAAGCCGCCGAGGAAGAGAAATAATGAGTGCTGAAGCGCAAACCGCAGAAGGCGTTTTGGAATACCTCATTAAAGCAATTGTTGAAAGCCCCGATGATGTTCAGATCGAAACCAGCGGCGAAGAACGGTGTACCTTCTCGGTAACCGTGGCCGATGGCGACATGGGTCGAGTGATCGGCAAACGTGGCCGAGTAGCCAACGCTATTCGCACCATTGTTCGAGCAGCCGCCATCCACGACGAGACTGAGATCGACGTCGACTTCGTCGACTGAAAAAACCATGGCTGACCTGGCATCAGGGAAACCTGAGAGGTCAAACTTTTTAGAAGTCGGGCGCATCGACCGGCCTCACGGTCTAACCGGCGAGGTGGTGGTCACCCTAGTTTCTGACCGTCCTGAACGCCTCAACCCAGGATCCGTTCTTTTTACCCCCCAAAGGCAACTGACGGTGGCGGCCAGTCGCCCCCACCAGCACCGCTACCTGGTTCGCTTTGTAGACGTAGCAAGCCGCGAAGACGCTGATGCGTTGCACAGCAAAGTTCTTTCTGCCCCACCCATTGATGACCCCGATGACGACACCTTGTGGATCCATGAAATCATCGGCGCAGAAGTCGTAGACCAACACGGAAAAAATCACGGCCCGGTGGTTGGGGTGTTAGCCAACCCAGCGAGCGACCTTTTAGAACTCGCTAACGGAGGGTTAATCCCGGTAGTTTTTGCGGGCCGGGTCGACCCCAACGCTCGCATTGAGGTAACCATCCCTGACGGCTTGTTAGAAGACGTAGAAGAAGACCAATGATTCTCCAGGTTGAAGTTTTTACCCTCTTTCCTCAAATGATTGACCAATACGTTGGCCAAAGTATTTTGGGTAGAGCCACCGAAGCAGAGTTACTTAACGTAACTTCTCGGGACTTGAGAGCAGAGGCGAAAGACCCACATCGCACCGTAGACGACAGTCCTTTCGGGGGCGGTGCAGGCATGGTCATGATGCCCGAACCAGTCTTTGCGGCCGTTGAACAAGCCGACCCACCTCGTCCGTTGATCCTGTTAGGGCCAGGGGGACGCACCTTTAACCAATCGGTGGCCGAAGAGTTGGCCGCCCTCGACGGCTTTTCGTTACTTTGTGGCCGCTACGAAGGAGTAGACGAACGTATCCGTACCGAACTCTGCGATGACGAGATCTCTCTCGGCGACTACGTGCTTGCGGGCGGGGAACTGGCCGCCTTAGCCGTGATTGAAGCGGTGGCTCGACTGCGACCGGGCGTTTTAGGAAACGTTGAGTCTTCGCAAGACGAATCATTTAGTACCGGATTATTGGAATATCCGCACTACACGCGACCTGCCGATTTTCGAGGCCTGATGGTGCCCGAGGTGCTGCGTTCGGGGGATCACGGCCGAGTGGCCCGCTGGCGTAAGGCTCAGGCCTTGGGGCGGACTCTGAAACTTCGTCCGGATCTCATAGCCGATCGCGGCGGCCTCAACGATGAAGAAAAAAAACTTCTTGAGGAGTTTTCCTCTCAAGAAGATCAAGAGGGGTGAAAATGCCCTCGCTTCCTCTACACTTCTGAGTCGGCCGAAGAGCGGCCTTTTCTTCTTTTCAAGGAACGAACATGCAGCCCACCGATCTGGTTGATCAACAAAACCTCCGTGACGACATCCCCGTCTTTTCCCCTGGGGACACCGTCAAAGTCCACGTCCGGGTAACCGAAGGTAACCGCCAACGTATTCAGATGTTTGAAGGCGTGGTCATCCGTCGCCAAGGCAGCGGTATTCGCGAAACCTTCACCGTCCGCAAGCTCAGCTTCAGCGTGGGTGTAGAGCGCACCTTCCCTGTGCATTCTCCAGTTTTGGAAAAAATCGAAGTGCTGGCTCACGGCGATGTTCGCCGAGCCAAGCTTTACTACTTGCGTGACCGCATTGGTAAACGGGCCAAGGTTAAGGAAAAGCGCGACTGGTAGTGCTGCGGTGACCGTCCTCTTTTACCGGACTGTCACACCCACTCTTTAAGGTCAGGCCTATGGCCGACCAAAAATCTGTAAAAAGAAAAGTTGAATCCACGGCGCCCCACCTTGCCTTAGGCAAATGGGGTGAAAATCGGGCCGAACGTTTCTACCGAAGCGAAGGGTTCCGTACCTTAGGGCGAAACTGGCGCTGCCCCGAAGGGGAAATCGACCTTATTCTCGTCAAAGGCAGTCTGGTAGTTTTTTGCGAGGTCAAAACTCGCCGCTCGCTTCGCTTTGGTCATCCAGCGGAAGCGGTAGGGGCACAACGACAACGCCGGTTGCGTCATGCAGCAATGGTGTGGCGGCAAGGACCAGGACGCCGCTGGGCAAAGGGGAACATGCGCTTTGACGTGGTAGCTATTTTTCCCGGGCACCTCGAAAGGATTGAAGGAGCGTTCTAGCGTCCCGGGCGTCTGCGTTCCCAACACCCACGGTGCCAGTGGCGTCGAAGGTCGGTGGCTTTTACCGGGACCACCACCAGGTGGCCTAACCCAGGCGGGATTTCACGATGACATCCGGGGCAAAGGTATTCCTTGGTGGCTTGGTAAGGCTGAATAAAGCGAACCTCTAACTCGCCAAGAATTTCTGGGTTTTCCATATCGGCTACCCAAAAAAGACCCAGATCAACAAAACTAAAGCAGCGGCCACCGAGGCCGTTACAAAAAGTAAGTCGCTGGGTCGAGATCGATGTGGACGGTTCGGGTTGAATCCCATAAGTGCCAGTATCGTCAGTTCTTGATGAGATCCACCCGTACTCTGAAAAAACTGGCCGCACTTTTTCTTGGTTTGGTTTTGTCGGCAAGTGCTTGTTCTCTTAAAACGCCTGTAGTGCCCGAAGGAGCCGACTCGTTCTTAGAAAAAGGCCGGCAAATCTGGGGGAATGCTTGCGTGACTTGTCATGGGGCGGACGGCGGTGGTGGTCGCGGCCCAGCACTTAAGGAAAGCGAAAACCGCTACCCCGAAATTGCTGACCAAATGCAGGTAGTGAGCGACGGCCGAGACGGTATGCCTTCGTTTGGCGGCCGTTTTTCTGCAGAAGAAATTGAAGCGGTGGTGCGTTACATCCGTGAGGTTCTTTAAGAGAAAACGGTGAATTGGGTGGGACTGTCTCACTTGGGGTCTAGTGTCGGAGGTGCGTTCGGAGTCGGCGGCAAATGGCTCCTCCCACAGCTTTAATCATTTTTTGGTTAAAAAACATTTGGGAGCATCGTGCTTGCCGCTATTTCTTCAGCCACTCTTTTAGGGGTACGTGGCCACCCCGTAACCGTTGAGGTTCACGTCGCTAACGGGCTCCCTGCTTTTAACGTGGTGGGTTTGCCCGACACTTCTTGTCGTGAAGCACGAGACCGAGTACGTGCCGCACTGGAATCCAGTGGCTTGGCGTGGCCCAACCAACGCATAACTATCAACCTGGCTCCTACCGGGGTGCCTAAAGCCGGGGCGGTGCTTGACCTCGCCATGGCCGTGGGTTTGCTCGTGGCCTGCGGCGAGATCGAACCAGAACTTGTCGCAGGCTTAGCTTTTTTAGGCGAACTGGGTCTCGACGGTTCGCTCCGCCCAGTAGCCGGGGCGCTGCCTCTGGTAGACGCTATTGAGGAACCGGGCGTAGTGGTGGCCTTAGGGAACCAAGCGGAAGCCACGGTGGTGGGCCCCGAAACTTTATATTGCGTCCCCGATTTACGAAGTTTGGTTCGTGCTCTTCGAGGCGATGAGCCGTGGCCAGCAGTGGCGTCAATCCCCGAAGAAGAAAGTTTAGAAGACGACCCTGACCTTGCAGAAGTGCGAGGGCAACGAATGGCCCGATTTGCTCTTGAGGTAGCCGCTGCGGGGGCCCACCACCTCTTGTTGATCGGCCCACCCGGAGCGGGCAAAAGCATGTTGGCTCGTCGCTTGCCGGGCTTGTTGCCCGACCTCACCCAAGCAGTAGCTCTTGCTTCGTCACGTATTCGTTCGGCGGCCGGAGAGCCTCTTCCCAGTAGCGGTTTATTGCGCCGGCCTCCTTGGCGGGCTCCCCACCACGGGGCATCGGCGGCCGCTTTGGTCGGCGGCGGCAGCATGGTTATGCGCCCCGGAGAGGTCAGCTTGGCGCACGGTGGGGTGTTGTTTCTTGACGAGTTGGGGGAGTTTGCGCCCAGCGTGCTCGACACCCTTCGCCAACCGCTAGAAGACGGCACGGTTCGAGTGAGTAGAGCCTTTGGCAGCGCAGAGTTTCCGGCCCAGGTGTTGTTGGTGGCCGCCATGAACCCCTGCCCCTGTGGTGGCTCGGGGGCACCAGGTGGGTGCCGTTGTCCGGAATCCACTCGGGCGCGCTATGCCCGTCGTGTTTCTGGCCCTTTGCTTGACCGTTTTGATCTGCGCGTAGACGTACAACGACCCAACCCGTTGGATCTCTTGAGTGGTGACCCCGGCGAAAGCTCTGAACAAGTAGCCGAACGGGTGACCTCGGCTCGCCGCCGAGCCGAAGAACGTGGGGTGGTGGCTAACGCCGAGTTGTCTCCGGCCATGGTTGAACAAGCGGCATCTCTAACCGAAGAAGCAACTCAGTTGCTTAAAGCGGCGCTTTACGCCGGCACCTTAAGTGCCCGAGGTCTTCACCGGGTTCGCAAGGTTGCCTTAACCATCGGCGACCTCAGCGGACACCACGGCCCATTGACCGCTGACCTTATTGATACTGCGTTAAGCCTGCGCATCGACCCGTTTCATCCGGTGGGCCATGCCGTCGGATAGCCCGCTCCCCGCCGAAGCTTGGCTCAACGCCTTAAGCAGCCTGCCCGATATGGGGCCGGCGCGTTTGCGAGCGCTGCTCTCCGACCGGCAACCAGAACAAGCCTGGCGGGCCTGCCTACAAGGAAAGCCATTGCCCGAGGTAGAAGCAGTGGTCGGGGGGCGCTTGCTCACTCTCACTGCGGCATGGGCTAAGGCGGCTGGTCAACTTTCTGTTTCTGAATTGTGGTCACAACTGGTTAAGCAAGGGGTTCAGGTGATGGGCCGAGAGCATTCGGAGTATCCCAGTTGCTTGCGTGACGACCCCGACCCGCCGTTGGTGCTCTTTGCTCAGGGCGACTTTCAGGCTTTGGCCCCTGCCCCTCGAGTGGCCATAGTGGGCACCCGCCGATGCACTCGCTACGGCAGCGAAGTTGCCTATGAGTTGGGCAGGACCCTGACAACCGCCGGAGTTAGCGTGGTTTCTGGGTTGGCGTTAGGTATTGATGCTGCGGCCCACGCCGGCGCAATGGCCGTCAAAGGTGAGGGCCAACCCCCGGTGGCGGTGGTGGCTACAGGGCTTGACGTGATTTACCCAAAAACTAATGGTGCTCTCTGGCGTCAAATTGCCGAGCGTGGCCTCTTGGTTTCAGAATGCCCATTAGGCACTACCCCCGCTCCGTGGCGCTTTCCGGCTCGCAACCGGATTATCGCTGGCCTGGCCGATGCCGTAGTGGTGGTTGAGTCGCACGAAAAAGGTGGTTCGCTTTACACCGTTGATGCGGCTATCGAACGGCAGCGGCCGGTGTTTGCTGTCCCCGGCCCGATTCGCAGCCCTGCTTCAAGTGGCACAAACCGACTTTTGGCTGACGGTGCGATTCCTCTTTGCCAAGTGAGCGACTTGTTGGAACAACTTGAGGGTGCAGACCTCTTTGTCAATGAACCAGCGCCGTCCCCGGTCAGGGCTCTGTTGCCCCCGCAACACCAACAAGTACTTGAGGCCATGGGGTGGGAACCAGTCTCGCTGAATACTTTGGCTGATCGTTGTGGGCTTTCGCCGGTGGATCTTTCTGCGGCGTTAAGCGCTCTGGTCCGGTCCGGTTGGGTGACCACCCAGCGGGGTTTCTACGAACGGATGTCCAACACCACATGAAAACACTTTTCCTTCCCCTTTTACTTTTAAAAACCGGGAGGCGCTATGCAGCGTTTTGTTCTGTTTGCTTCATCAACGATATTTTTAACCTGGGCGCTTTTGGCCGGCTTGGTTTCTCCAGCATCGGCCATGGATGGGCTTCTTTGGCCCCCGGGGGCTTCCACTCCGCCAGTATCTACTACCACGACCACCGTGACCCCGGTGTTTGTTTTTCCTGAAGAAGGAACATACGCACCACCGGTTTCGGGGCCGGTGGTCGATGGGTTTCGGTTGCCGGAACGACCGTGGCTACCCGGAAATCGGGGGCTGGAGTACGCCACGATTTCCGGCGAAGAAGTCCACGCCGCCGCCGATGGAGAGGTTATTTTTGCCGGCCAGGTGGGGGGCAGCCTGCACGTCACCGTTTTGCACCCTGATGGCTTGCGTACCAGTTATTCGTTTCTTGCTTCCCTACGGATCACAGAAGGCCAGGCGGTGCGCACCGGAACGACCCTTGGCCAAGCAGCGGAGCGTTTGCATTTTGGGGTAAGGGACACCCAAGGCCGCTACCTTGACCCATCGCTTGTGGTGGGTCGCCAACCAGCGTTGCGAGCGCAACTTACCCCCCACGTAGATTCGTCAGTTGATGCGGCGGCTCGAGAAGCGCGCCGCCGTACTGAGCGGTCATTTTTTGGCCGGGTGGCGGACGCCGCTGGAACTGCCGCCGGCTGGGTCGGGGACCAAGCAGGGGGAACGGTTGAGGCGGTGGTAAGTACGGCGGCGATGACCGCCTCGCTGGGTGAATGGATGATTAAACAGCCTGTATCAACGGCTATTGCGTGGACAAACTTTGGGGCCGATTTGTTTGTGGCGGTCAAAGGCCCCGCTGACTGCACCCCCGCTGACGTTCAAGTTGGCGTGCCTAGCGGCGAGCGGGTGGCCATCGTGGTCCCGGGCCTAAACCAAACATCATTTGGCGGCCCGCCATCGTTGTTGAATACCGAAGCGCTTGGTTTGGCCTCGTCAGATATTGTGCGTTTTTCCTATGCCGGAGGCCGGGCCCCGGCAGCGGAACTAGATGGTGCGGTGACGTGGGACGACCCTTTGTTGGTGACTACCCACGACAACTCTGCCCCAAATCAAGCGGTTCAGCGCAGCGGAGAAATGTTGGCTGGGCTTATTTTTAACGTGTCGCTCTTGCGGCCCGATGCCACCATAGAAATTTACGGCCATTCTCTGGGCGGCTTGGTTGCCATAGCAGCCCTCAACCGGTTGCAAGAGCAAGGGTCGCTTCCCAACGTGCGGTTGGTTACTTTGGCTACTCCTCACCGGGGGTCCACTTTGGCGCAGATTGGGGATGCTTTTTCTTTGTTGCCTGAGACCGATGTGGTGGGGGAGGTTCTTGGTCTTCCTGCACTGGGTGAGCCGGTGCTGTGGGGGTTAGCCCGAGGAAATTCACAAAAAATACCCTCGGAAGTCCCTGCGCTTTCCGTGGCTGCGACAACAGATTTGATGGTTCCGCCGGCCCAAAGTGTTTTAGAAGGTGGGCGGTCGGCCATTATTTTGGTGGACAGTTTAAGGCCGCACGAAGCAATTACTGAAGCGCCAGCAGCCACTCGGGAGATCTCACTTTTTTTAGCTGGGCAACCTGCAGCCTGCAAAGTTGCTGCCCGAAGGGTGTTTGAAACGGTGCTGCCTTTTGTTTTTGACCGGGTACATAACGTAATAACTGGCGGCGGAATCTTAGAGGCAGCGCAATGAAACCCGCCACCGTTGCCTCTTGGAGCCGGTACACTCGTCAGTCGGTTCGGAACACTCGTTTCGAACAAACTAAAAACACCTCGGACCACCCACGGTCGCTTAACGGCGCCGGCTCGAGGCGAGTAGAACCGTTGGGGAAGGAAACACGACATGGCAGTCGTAAGCATGAAACAGTTGTTGGAGGCCGGCGTTCACTTCGGTCATCAAACCAGTCGTTGGAACCCGAAAATGCAACGGTTCATTCACGGCGACCGTTCAGGGATTTACATCATTGACCTCCAACAGAGTTTGGAGTGCATCGAAAAGGCCTACGGGTTTACCCGCGACCTGGTAGCTAACGGCGGCCGGGTTCTTTTTGTAGGCACCAAGCGTCAAGCACAAGACCCCATTCGGTCCTACGCCGAAAAATGCGGCATGCCGTACGTTAACCAACGTTGGTTGGGTGGCATGTTGACCAACTTCCAAACCATCTCTAAGCGGGTGGCAAAAATGCAGGAGTACCAGCGCATGCGCAGCTCCGGCGAATTCGAATCCATGATCAAAAAAGAAGCGTTGATGCTTTCTCGCGAGTTGGAAAAACTTGAACGCAACTTGGGCGGCATTAGCAACATGGAACGGCTCCCCGACGCCATCTTCGTTTTGGACACCGTGAAAGAACACATTGCGGTTACCGAAGCAAACAAATTGGGCATCCCAGTTATTGCAGTATTGGATACCGACTGCGATCCTGACGTTATTGATTTCCCTATTCCCGGCAACGATGACGCCATCCGGGCCAGCCGCTTGTTGTGCCGAGTGATCTCGGACGCCATTGAAGAAGGCCGTTACATCGCCAACGCTCGTCAACAGAGCAAAGATGATGGCCCTTCGTTAGATGCTGAAGACAAAGAAGCCGAACAGGCGGTGGCTCGCGCTGAAGCAGCCGTCGACGCCGCTGAGCGTGAGGCTCGAGTGGCTACCGCCGCTGAAGAAGCTCCGGCTGAAGAAGTAGCTGAGGAGGCTCCGGCCGCTGAGGAAGCTCCGGCTGAAGAAGTAGCTGAGGAGGCTCCGGCCGCTGAGGAAGCTCCGGCTGAAGAAGTAGCTGAGGAGGCTCCGGCCGCTGAGGAAGCTCCAGTTGAAGAAGTAGCTGAGGAGGCTCCGGCCGCTGAGGAAGCTCCAGTTGAAGAAGTAGCTGAGGAGGCCTAGTCGTGGCCGACATAACTGCAAAAGAAGTAAAAGCGCTGCGTGACGCCACCGGTGCCGGAATGATGGATGCCAAAGGCGCACTGGTAGAAACCGGTGGGGATGCCGAAGCAGCAGCACAGTTATTGCGTGAAAAAGGTTTAGCTAAAGCAGCTAAACGAACCGACCGATCAAACATCGAAGGTGCGGTGGCTCTTGCGGTAGAAGGCAACCGAGCTGCTTTGGTTCACCTTAAGTGTGAAACCGATTTCTCTGCAAAATCAGATGGCTTCGTGGCTTTCGTTGATGAGTTGGTAGCCGCAGTCTTGGCTGAAGGGCCATCGGCTATGGACGCCCGAGAGGCTGCCCTTGACGACCTGCGCCTGTCGGTAAAAGAAAATATTGAAATAGGAACGATTGAATTAGTAGAAGCCGGCGAAGGCAACTTGATCGACACCTACCTACACGTCCAAGATGGTCGTGGGGTAAACGGGGTCATTGTTGAAGGCTCCGGGGTAGGTCAAGAAAATCTTCACCAGATTGCCCTACACATTGCATTTGCTAAGCCAGCGGCCCTAACCCGCGATGAAATTTCTGAAGAAGCAATTGAAAAAGAACGAGCCGCTCTTTTGGAAATCACCAAAGCCGAAGGAAAACCTGAACAAGCTTGGGACAAGATCGTGGAAGGCCGGATGACCGGTTGGTTCCGTGAATCAGTACTTCTTGACCAAGGACTCCACGGGGACAAGGTAACTGTGCGAGACTCTTTGGGTGATGGCGAAATTGTTCAATTTAACCAGGCTTACCTCGGAGGCTGATCTTGTCTGACCGTCTTACCTCTCGCTGGGACAGAGTTCTTTTAAAAGTCTCTGGCGAAGCATTTGCTGGTGAAGATGGTTATGGCATCAACGGTGAGGTCGTCACCAAGATCGCTCAAGAAATAGCGGACGTCCGTCGAGACTTTGCTGTTGACCTTGCGGTGGTAGTGGGCGGCGGAAACATTTGGCGAGGCATGTCTGGTGCTGGTGCGGGCATGGACCGTGCTCAAGCCGACTACATGGGCATGCTAGCCACGGTCATTAATGCTTTGGCGCTCCAGGACACCTTGGAGCAGCTCGGCCAACCCACTCGGGTGCAGACGGCTATTCATATGTCGCAAATTGCTGAGCCGTATATTCGGCGCCGAGCTATCCGCCACCTAGAAAAAGGCCGTGTGGTCATTTTTGCGGGAGGAACCGGAAACCCCTTTTTCACCACAGATACCGCAGCCGCTTTACGAGCGGTGGAGATGGAAGCACAAGTGGTGCTTAAGGGCTCGCATTCCGGCACTGATGGCATTTACACCGCCGACCCGCGCCTCGACCCGACGGCCTCTAAAATAGACGAAATTACGCACCTTGAAGTTGTCCAACAAGGGTTAAAAGCTATGGACACCACGGCCATTACTTTGTGTATGGATAACCAAATGCCCATCGTAATGTTTGACCTTATGGTCCCCGGCAACGTGAGATCCATCCTTGCCGGTGAGTCGGTCGGTACGCTGGTCACCTAACAAGGGGTGACATTGAGTAACGAAATGATTCAGATGGTTCTCGAAGAGACCGAAGAGCGCATGACTGAGGCGGTGACGCATAGTCGTCGCGAGTTTTCGACCATCCGCACCGGCCGTGCTTCTTCTACGTTGGTTGAGCGTCTTACTGTTGAGGCTTACGGCGTAGAAATGAAAATGTTGGAACTGGCCAGCTTCGCCGTGCCGGAAGCTCGCCAGTTGCTGATTACCCCACATGATCCGGCCAACGTGGTAGCGGTAGAAAAAGCCATCATGAAAGCCGAATTGGGGCTCACCCCCAGCAACGATGGCCATGCAGTTCGTCTAACTTTTCCCGAGTTGACCGAAGAACGGCGCCGGGATCTGGTACGAATGGTAAACAGCATGGCCGAAGACGGAAAGACTCGCCTCCGGGGTCAGCGGCGAAACGCCCGCAAAGACCTTGACGATATTTCCGACGATGGCGGGGTGTCGGAGGACGACATTAAGCATGCATCGCAAGAACTCGATGATCTTATTCACCGATACGAAGCCGAAATTGACCAAGCACGATCAGCAAAGGAAAGTGACTTACTTGAGGTGTGAACCTTTTGTAGCGACCGGGGAGAACCAATGAACGACCAACAAAATTTTGAAGAAATACGTATTTTGGGCTTAGAGCCCACCGAGGACAAGGTGGCCCCTGGGCGCTCGGTGTTCGGTGAAGGATCGGCAGAAGAAGAATTGCCGCATTGGACCGATACCCCGTCCGCCCCTCCGGAACAAGACAAATGGGCCGACTTGGTGGAAGAAGCTCCACGTTGGGCCGATGACGTGCCGGCCGAACACGAATCTCAACAACCGGTGGGCGAGGCTGGCGAACCAGCCACCCTTTTCTTTGGTGAAGAGGCTACCGAAGCAGCGGCGGCGGTTAGTGGAGATTTCAACCCACCGTTGCTTCCTCCGGATGAAGAAGCATTGCCCCCCATGGGCACCCCGGCACCGGTGGCCGAGTCCGCGCCGAAGCGCCGTGGTGGAGGTGGCGGAGCCAAGCGCCGTAAACGTCCAGAAAAATCTTCAGGTGATGAGCGGGATATGCCCATGGCCATTGTGACTGGTTTGGGTTTGGCTGCGCTTGTTTTGGTGGCTTTCAAATTGGGTACGGGAGCTACCGTGGCCTTGTCCACGGTTATTTTGACCTTGGCCGCCGCCGAGTTTTTCATGGCGGTGCGTCGTTCGGGTTACCAACCAGCTTCGCTGTTGGGCATTGTGGCGGTTGCGGCCTTAAACCTTGGTGCATACTGGCGCTTCGAAGCCGCCATACCGGTGGTGCTTATGCTCACCGTTTTGTTTACTTTCCTTTGGTACCTCACCGGGGTTGATCGAGATGCTCCGATGCTGAACGTGTCGGTCACTCTTTTCGGTGTGCTTTATATCGGTTTGTTGGGTTCGTTTATTGGGCTCATGTTGAACGATGTCAACGGCATCGGCATGCTTCTTGCTGCCGTATTAGCGGCGGTGGCTTATGACACCGGTGGTTTGTTGGTGGGCCGTGTAGCAGGCCGTACGCCTTTGGCTGCGGTGAGCCCGAACAAAACTATGGAAGGTCTGCTGGGTGGTATGGCCGCATCCTTTGGGGTGACGGTGGTGATCACTGGGCAGATAACGCCTTTCGGTGATACCCCCGGCGACATGGGTTCTGTGTTTGTTCTTGGGGTGGTGGCTGCCTTGGCGGCTCCGCTGGGCGACCTTTGCGAGTCCATGATTAAACGAGATCTCGGTCTTAAAGACATGGGAAGCCTCTTGCCGGGCCATGGCGGTTTGTTGGACCGTTTTGATGCGCTGCTCTTTGTTTTGCCGGCCACTTACTACACCGCTCGTTTGCTTAACTTGTTCGGGGGCTGACCCGAAACCGCCTCGGCTTTTTGAGGCGGTACGGTCTTGCTATGTCTGCAACCTCTGTCGCTGTTTTAGGGTCTACGGGTTCTATCGGCACACAAACCCTTGAGGTGGTTGCTGCTTGCCCCGGGGACTACGAGGTGGTTGCTTTAGGGGCGGCTTCGTCCATTGATTTGTTGGTTGAACAAGCAGAGCGCTTTCGCCCGAAAGTGGTGGCTTTAGCCGACCAAAACCGGGCCCAAGAGTTGGCGGAGCGGGTACCGGCCGGCACTGAGGTTTTGGCTGGTCCACAGGCTTTAGCCGAGGCTGCGGTTATTGCTGAGGTGGCCATTAACGGGGTGGTGGGTTTCGCTGGTTTGTCGGTCACTTTGGCGACGTTGTTGGCCGGCCGTCGTTTGGGTTTGGCTAATAAAGAGTCGCTTATTTCCGCCGGACCAGTAGTGCAGCGGGCTCGGGCTACTCCGGGGGCGGAGATACTTCCGGTAGATAGCGAGCATTGCGCTATTCATCAATGTTTGCGAGCTAACGACAATCATGAGCGAGTGGCCAGCATTGTTTTGACCGCATCGGGCGGCCCTTTTCGGGGACGAAGCGCCGCAGAGTTGGCGACTATTACTGTTGAAGAGGCATTGGATCACCCCACGTGGTCAATGGGCCCAAAAATTACTGTGGATTCTTCGACCTTGATGAACAAAGGGCTTGAGGTGATTGAAGCCCGTGAACTGTTTGGGGTGGGCTACGACCAAATTGACGTGGTGGTGCACCCGCAGTCCATTGTGCATTCCATGGTTACTTTTTCTGATGGGGCGACGATGGCTCAGTTGTCGCTTCCTGATATGCGGCTTTGCATGGGTTACGCCTTGGCTTACCCGGACCGTTTGGACGTGCCTTTTGGGGCCATTGATTGGACGGATCTTTCTCGCCTTGATTTCGAAGCGCCAGATCGTGAGGCTTTCCCTTGTCTAGATTTGGCTTTTACGGCAGGGCGTTTGGGCGAAACAGCGCCGGCTTGGCTTAACGCCGCCAACGAAGTTGCTGTCCAAGCTTTTCTTGATGGGGCACTTTCTTGGGTGGGGATCGGCGAGACTTTGAAAAAGATGCTTGAGGCCTGGCCGGGGGATTTAGCCGATGGGGTAGAGGCAGTCCTTTTGGCTGATGAACAATCTCGAGCGGCCACTCAGGCTTTGATTAAGCGGGAAGCATGACCGAAGAAAAACTTGAGCCTGCCGGGTCTTCACGCCGAGTCACCGCATTGTTGACCGTGGTGTTTTTAGGTTGGGCGGGCGGCGTTTCTCTTTTGGTGGTGATTGGCGCTTTTGTGGCCATGTTGGCGTTGCATGAACTGGGCCATCTTTTGGTCGCTCGCTGGTCGGGTATGCAGGTCACGGAGTATTTCATTGGTTTTGGCCCGCGTATTTGGTCAATGCACCGCGGGGAAACCGAGTACGGGGTGAAGGCCATTCCTGCCGGTGCTTATGTGCGCATCACCGGCATGTCCAGCATGGAAGAGGTAGCGCCGGTAGACGAGCACCGTTCTTTTCGGGCCCAGCCTTTTCCTCACCGAGTAGCGGTGGCTTTCGCTGGTTCGGGGATGCAATTTTTGTTGGCCATTACTTTGTTGACGATTTTGTTCACCACCATTGGTCGCCCCGATAGTTCATCGTGGGAGGTTGGGGCGGTCGTTGAGGGTTCGACGGCCCAAAGCCTTGGGGTAGTAAGCGGGGACCAAGTAGAAAAAGTGGCTGGGGTAGCGGTAGAAGATTTTGAAAAGTTTGGCGAAGTGGTGCGTGCCTCAACGGGTCATCTCGTTCCGTTTGAAATCAGCCATGAAGGTACTTCGTTTGTGCGGACCGCCCGGTTGAATGAACGTTTGACGGTCATTGGGGCCGCCGCATTTCCTGGTTTGCAAGAAGGAGATCAACTGGTTTCTGTCAATCACACCTCGGTGCGATATTGGTCAGATCTTCCGGCATCGTTGGAAGGGCAGGGACCGGTACGAGTTGAGGCGCTGCGTTATGGCCAAGACACAGTGGTACTTATGGTGGCGATCAATAAGTTGCCCACCGAAACTATGGCGGTAAGTGGTTTTTTTGGAGTTTCTCCGCAGCGACCGTTGGTTACCGAAAACATTGTTTCGGCTACTGGTCAAGCAGTTTCTGAGGTAGCGGAGTTGGTGGCTGCTTCTGCTAAAGCTTTGGTGAAGTTTTTCACTCCGGGGGGAATTGCGGATTTTGTTCGAGGCACGGTTAGCAGCGACGGGGGTGAGGCCGCGGACGGGGTGGCGTTAACTTCTGAAGATGAGAATCGATTGCTTTCTATTTATGGGGCGGCCCGGTTGGGGAGTGCGGCTTTCGAGTCGGGTATTTACCAGTTCATCTGGTTCATGGTGCTCATTAACGTGTTTATTGCGGTGTTTAACTTGGTGCCCTTGTTGCCGTTCGACGGTGGACATATAGCGATTGCTATTTATGAGCGGTTGCGTTCTTTTGGTGGTCGCAATTACCGCGCTGATGCCTCAAAGTTGGTGCCGCTTACTTGGGTGGTGTTGATGTTTCTGTTGTCGTTGTCTGCCCTAGCGCTTTTTCGCGACATTGTTGATCTTCCAGATTTTGGTTGAACTGTTGCTGACGAGAAGTAAGTCTCTTGCCTTGGGGCAAGCCAGATAGCAGGTAGCCTCAGCGCCATGGAGGTTCAATCCACTTTTCCCCGTCGTCCTACTCATCAGGTCATGGTGGGCGACGTCCCGGTGGGCGGTGGCGCGCCGATAAGCGTGCAATCCATGACCGTGACAAAAACTGCTGACCATGAAGCTACTTTGCAGCAAATTTATGACCTCGCTATGGCGGGAGCAGACATTGTTCGCTGTACATGTAACGAACCGGAGGCAGCCGAGGGGTTGGCGCGGATTGTTCCCCGGTCGCCGGTGCCCATCGTGGCCGACATCCACCACCAGTACCGCATGGCGTTAGCCGCTTTGGAAGCTGGTGTGGATTGCTTGCGCTTAAACCCCGGAAATATTCGTAAACCTGAGCACATCAAGGTGGTGGCTCGAGAAGCCAAAGACCGTGGTGTTCCGATTCGCATCGGGGTAAATGGGGGGTCGCTGCATCCTGATTTGTACGCCAAGTATGGCGACGTGGTGACCCCGGAGGCCATGGTGGAGTCGGCGCTGCAAGAGATTGGCTATTTTTCTGAAGTGGGTTTTGATCAGATAAAGATTTCGGTGAAGGCTTCGAGTGTGCCGTTGATGATTGATGCTTATCGGCAACTGGCTGAACTCACCGAACATCCGCTGCATTTGGGGGTTACGGAAGCGGGTCCTTTGCCGGGTGGTTTGTTGAAATCCACGGCGGGTATTGCCACGTTGTTGGCGGAAGGTATTGGCGACACCATTCGTTATTCCCTTACCGCTGACCCTATTGAAGAGGCCAAAGCGGGCCGCCAACTGTTGGAGTCCATGGGTTTACGGGAACGTAAAAACGTTGACTTGATTGCTTGTCCGAGTTGTGGACGGGCTGAAATTGATGTGGTGGCGGTGGCCGAAGAGGCGTTAGCTGCTTTCGCTGATCGAGAGATTCCGTTGCAAATAGCCATCATGGGGTGCGTGGTCAATGGCCCCGGCGAGGCGCGTGATGCCGATTTGGGTATAGCGGCGGGTAATCATCGGGGCCATTTGTTTATCAAGGGCCGTAATGCGGCGGTGGTTCCCGAAGATGAAATGGTTTCGACTTTGGTGGAGTGGGCAGATTTCATTATGGAACACGGTGCCGATGCGGCACTCGCTCGAGTGGATATAGATCGAGCGGAGAGGGAAGCAGCCCGAGATCGTGACCGTTTGTTGGCTTCCCAAGGGGTGGACGCTAATGATTCTGGTACCCGTATTGAAATGATCCGCCGCCACACCGAGCCCTAATCGTTTCTGGCCCTGTCATGGGGGCGGTCCTCGAGACGGAGGGGATGTTTTTCTGTGGACGGGCGGGAAGTCCGGTATGCTCTTCTGTTGCGTACATCGTGCAGTTTCTGACGAGGCGTGGGCTTGGCCCACGCCTTTCTCATTTGCTGCATTTAGGACTAAAAGGACAACAAGGGAGGTGCCATGGGAATAATTGAACGAGTCGAAACCTTGGTGACTCCGTTGTGTGACCGGGTAGGTGTTGAGCTTTTCGACCTGGAATACGAAGGCGGCGTTGTTCGCTTGGTTATTGACCACCCTGACGGGGTAGGTATGGGCGCTATTGCTCAATTAACGCGAGAAGTTTCTCGGGCCTTTGACCATGAAGAACCTATTAATGGGACCTACACCCTTGAGGTGACGAGTCCGGGGTTGGAACGTTCCTTAAAAAAGCCTGATCATTTTGCTCGAGCTATGGGCGAAACGGTGACCATAAAGACCCAACCAGGGGTTGAGGGAGATCGTCGTTTCGGCGGCGTTTTAGAGTCCAGCGATGACAACTCGGCCACCATACGTTTAGAAGATGGGGCTACCCGCACGGTGGCTTTCAGCGAGATTTTAAAAGCACGCACTGTTTTTGATTGGGCACCTGAACCAAAAGGGCCTCGACGAAATGATGAACGACCTGCATCAACTGGTGTCGGGTCATCTACGGAAAGCGACGTGAAGCAATGAACTCCGAAATGATGGAAGCACTCCAAGCCCTCGCTGTAGATAGAGGGATCTCTCCAGAAGCGCTTTTTGCTGCTTTGGCCGACGCTTTAGAGTCGGCTTATAAGCGCATGCCGGGAGCCGAAGACTTCTCTTGGGTGACTATTGATTCTGAAACGATGGAGATTCGGGTCTTTGCGCAAAAACTCGACGAAGAGGGTGAAGTTATTGGCGAAGAGTTCGAGGTTACTCCCGACAACTTTGGCCGTATCGCGGCCACCACCGCCCGGCAAGTCATGGGGCAACGCATTCGCGAAGCCGAACGGGACCTCAAGTACGAAGAATATGCAGGTCGCGAAGGCGACATCGTCACCGGTCTTATTCAACAAACGGATGCTCGTTACACCCTGCTGGACCTCGGTCGGGTTGAGGCATTGCTTCCCCAAGCCGAACAGGTTCCTTTTGAACGCCCGGAAGCTAATACCCGCTTGAAGGCTTACATCGTAGAGGTTCGTAAGACCTCGAAGGGTCCACAAATTGTGGTGAGCCGTACCCACCCTGGGCTTATTAAACGCCTCTTTGAACTTGAGGTTCCAGAAATCGCTGATGGGGTAGTGGAAATTCGTTCTTGTGCCCGTGAACCAGGGCATCGCACCAAGATCGCTGTGGGCTCCAACGACCCTCAGGTGGATCCTGTGGGCGCTTGTGTGGGGGCCCGAGGTGCTCGAGTTCGCATGGTGGTTAACGAGCTACGTGGCGAAAAAATTGACATCGTTCCTTTCTCGGAAGACCCCGCAGACTTCGTTATGAAAGCGCTGTCACCAGCCAAAGTCAACGAAGTATTGATCGATGAAGAGACTGGTACCGCCACGGTGATCGTGCCCGACTACCAGTTGTCGCTGGCCATTGGTAAAGAAGGGCAAAATGCTCGATTGGCGGCCCGCATGACCGGGTGGCGAGTGGACATTAAAAGCGAAACCCAGGTAGCCGAAGAAGCAGCATTTGCCGCCACCGACTGGGCTGAGGGTGAATGGGTTCTTGACGAAGAAACTGGTGAAAACGTTTGGAAGGCTGCCGACGGCGGCCAAGACGTGCTTGCTGGAGATTACGGTGGAGCCGCTGAAGTGGAACAAAGCGAAGAAGCGGAAACCAAAGCGGTAACGGAACCAGAAGTTGAGGCAGAGGTTGAATCCGACACCGAGGTTGCTGTCGAAGCCTCCGATGAAGAAGTTTCCACTGAAGAAACTTCTACTGAAGAAACCGAAGAGCAATAGCCGTCGGTCCACAACGAACCTGTGTCGGGTGTCGGCTAAAAAAGCCGGCGGTTGATCTTCAACGTTTGGCCTGGGACAGCGTAGAACAACAATTGTTGCTGGGGTCAAATTTCGGCGGCCGCGGAGCGTATCTGTGCCGTCAACAGTCGTGTTTAGCACAGGCCATAGAGCGTGATGCACTGAGTCGAGCCTTACGAACGACACTCCCTGAGGGAATATTCGCCGATTTGTTGAAGAGTTGGCTAGTAAAAGGTGACGGTTCCTCGGCCGAGAACGGGTGAACAGGGTCGCTTCTGCGATAACGTCAGGCATTGGCTGTTTAGCCATTTTCTACCGAAAGACTTAGAATCACCGTGGCGAGCAATATCCGCGTCTATGAATTGGCGCGAGAACTTGGAATGACCAATAAAGAGGTCGTGGAACTCTGTGGAACGCTGGGTATCGGCGTCAAGGGTCACTCATCGGGTATGCCCGAACCCCAAGCCGACCGGGTGCGCCGTAAAGCAAAGCGTGAAGGCCTCACCCGCGAAGTGGTTGAAGAAGAACCAGAGCCGATTAAAGAACCTGAACCTGAACCAGCGCCTGAGCCTGAGCCAGAGCCCGAGCCTGAGCCTGAGCCTGAGCCTGAGCCTGAGCCTGAGCCTGAGCCTGAGCCTGAGCCTGAGCTCCCAGTTGGCGAAGAAGAAATAACTGAAGAAAATGACACCCTGGTTGAACCCGAAGAGGCGCCTGCTGCGCCCATTCCACGAGTGATTTCTTCTAGTGGTTCATCTGCTCCAACCAAACCAACTCCTGAACCAGAAGTCGAAGAAGCAGAAAAAGAAGAGCCGCCCGCTGCGGAAAAATCGGTAATTCCCGACCCTGCAGAACGAGTCAACCCTGCGCCGCGTATGCCGACTGCTGGGGCAACCCCTCCCATGTCGTCAACGGGAAAACCTATTCCTCCGCCCCCTGGGCCCCCTACTTCTAACAGCGGAAAACCTATTCCGCCGCCCCCCGGTATGGGCGGTCGTCGAAATGAACAACCTACGGGTGGCCCTCCGGGACGCCGTAATAGCCCTCCTCCGGCCGGACGTCGTCCAGCACCCGGTGGAGGCCCACGTGAATCGGTACCTGGTGCCGGTGTGCGCCCTGGTGGCGGACCCGGTGGAGGTCGCCCTGGTGGTCCCGGCGGCGGACGCCCTGGCGGCCCTGGCGGTCGACGCCCACCAGCTCGACGCAAAAAGCGTCGTCGTAGTCGCGAAGAACTACAGCCAATGGGCACCCCGAACTACACGCCCGAAGATGCAGCAGTGCCGGAAGGCGAAGTGGTTGTTGAGCGTTCAAGTACTGCTCAAGAACTTGGCCCGAAGCTAAACCGTACTGCCGCAGATGTGGTGCGTTTCTTGATGCAACAAGGCGAAATGGTTACCGCTACCCAGTCGCTTTCTGACGACATGATTGAACTCTTTGCCGCCGAAATCGGTGCGGAAATCCGCATGGTTGACTTAGGCGAAGAACAAGAAGTCGAGTTACTTAAACTGCTTGACGTCATCGACGACGAAGCCGATGACGAAGCACCTCTGCGTCCGCCGGTTATTACCGTCATGGGTCACGTAGATCACGGGAAAACAAAGCTTCTTGATCAGATTCGTAAAGCCAACGTGGTGGATGGCGAAGCGGGAGGGATCACCCAACATATTGGGGCCTACCAAGCCGAGCATGGCGGAAACACGCTGACCTTTATCGACACTCCGGGCCACGAGGCGTTCACCGCCATGCGAGCCCGAGGTGCGGGAGCCACCGACATTGTAATTCTGGTGGTAGCCGCTGACGACGGGGTTATGCCTCAGACAGTGGAAGCTATTAGCCACGCCAAGTCTGCTGACGTTCCCATCGTGGTTGCTATCAACAAAATGGATCGTGAAAATTCTGATGCAGATCGTGTCTTGGCGCAAATTGCCGAACACGAACTGGTGCCCGAATCTTGGGGCGGCGACACGGTAACGGTTGAGGTTTCGGCTTTGCAAAACACGGGGATCGACGACCTTCTCGAAAACTTGCAGGTCATCGCTGAGGTAGAAGACCTCCGTGCTGACCCCGATGGTCGTGCCCAGGGCGTAGTCCTGGAATCAAACCTTGACATTGGCCGTGGGCCGATGGCCACCATTTTGGTGCAACGAGGCACTCTTCGCGTCGGCGACCCTCTGGTGGCTGGTGCCGCTTGGGGCAAGGTCCGCGCCATGATCAACGACCACGGCGAACAAATTAAAGAAGCTGGCCCTTCAACCCCAGTTCAGGTATTGGGTTTGTCTGATGTACCAGATGCCGGCGAAGGTTTTGTGGTTGCTCCGAACGAAAAAATTGCCGGCCGGGTAGCTGACAAACGCGGCCACTGGCGTCGCCAAGCCAACATTGGCCGTGATGCCCACGCGCTCTCGGGCGGCGCTCGCTTGGAAGATATCTTTGAGCAGATTCAAAAGGGCGAAGCAGCCAACTTGAACCTCATTGTCAAAGCGGACGTTAATGGCTCGCTGGAAGCGGTAATTGAGAGCCTGCGCAAACTTGAACGTGAAGAAGTGCGCCTGTCTTTTGTACACCGCGGGGTTGGCGGTATCACCGAAAACGACATCCAATTAGCGGCGGCCGCCAACGCCACCATTATTGGTTTCAATGTGCGCCCCGAACGCAAAGCTCGAGACTTTGCTCTAACCGAAAACGTGGAGATCCGTACTTACGAAATCATCTACAAGTTGATTGAAGACATTGAAGCGGCCATGGTCGGCATGTTGGCCCCCGAGTTCGAAGAGGTGGTCACCGGCGACGCAGAGGTTCGAGAAATCTTTACCGTTCCTCGAATCGGGCGTATCGCAGGTTGCCATGTTCAAAACGGCACCATTTCACGGGGCTCCAAAGTGCGCTTCTTGCGTGATGGGGCCATCATTTGGAAGGGCGATATCAAATCGTTGCGCCGCTTCAAAGAAGATGTGGCCGAAGTCCAAACTGGTTTCGAATGCGGTATCGGCCTCTCGGATTTCCAAGACCTTAAGGTCGGCGATGTTATCGAAACTTATGAGGATCGGGAAATTCCCCGGGTCTAGATCTTATGGCTCGACAACCTCGCCGCTCTAGTCGTTCTACCCGCGGCTATGACCGCACCGACCGACTCAACGAGTTGCTTCGCCGCATCCTCGCTGAGGAGCTAGAACACATAGACGACGACCGCCTTATTCTGGCCACCATCACTGGGGTGGTGACCGACCGGGACCTTAGCCAAGCCAAGGTTTACGTTTTAGGAAACGTCGAAGACGACGACTTGTTGAAAGCTTTCGAAGATCATCGAAAACAATTGCAGCGAGCGATTGGCACGCAGACTCGTCTACGCAGGGTGCCCCCTTTGCTTTTTACCACTGATGAGGTAAGCCGTTCCGCTGGTCGCATTGAAACTATTTTGCGTGAAATAAACGACGCTGCGGATGAACAAGACTGATCCGCCGCCCAACGGCATCGCCATCATTGATAAACCGGCGGGCTGGACCAGTCACGATGTGGTGGCTAAATCTCGCGGCATTCTCGGCACCCGCAAAGTTGGCCATTCCGGCACTTTGGACCCCGATGCCACCGGAGTCCTGGTTCTGGGGGTTGGTAAGTCAACACGGTTACTCAAGTACCTGACCGGGCTTTCTAAACGCTATACCGGGCAAATTGTGCTGGGTGTAGAAACCTCAACGTTAGATGCGGCCGGAGAAGTAACGGCAACGCATGACATGGCGGGGATAACCCTCGAACAGGTTGAGGCGGCGGCCCAGAAATTTATTGGAGCGATTGAACAAATTCCTCCCATGGTGTCGGCTATCAAAATAGGGGGCCGGCGACTTCATGAAATAGCCCGTGAAGGGGGCGAGGTAGAGCGGCCACCCCGGCCAGTCACCGTTTACCATTTTGAAATCGCCGCAACCGAAGATCCGCTGATTTTTTCTTGCGATGTGTCGTGCTCCTCTGGTACCTATATTCGTACTTTGGCTGCAGATGTAGGAACGGCTTTAGGGGGCGGCGCTCACCTCACCGGCTTGCGTCGCCTGGCGGTGGGCTCGTTTACCATTGACGAAGCCCACCCATTAGAGAAACCGGTGCTGCTTTCTGCGGCCACCGCGTTAAGGGATTTTTCTTCGGTCACGGTGTCTGAAGAAATTGCTCAAGCGGTAGCCCATGGCAAAGTGTTGGACCTCGATCTTCTTGGGGTAAACGGAGATGGCCCATGGGGGGTTCTCAACACCGAGGGCGAGTTGCTTGCCGTTTACGAACCACACAAGGGTCGGGCGAAACCTTCTGTGGTGCTGGTCGGTTAGAGCGGTTCGGATAGTCTGCGCTCGTGGAAGTTCGCCGTACATTGCAACCGGCTCGACCGGATTCTGTTGGAACCGTGTTGACCATCGGTGCCTACGATGGGGTGCATGGTGGCCACCGAAAAGTTATTGCCGAGGTATGTCGTCTGGCCGAGGAGCGGGGCCTGGATTCTGCAGTAGTGACCTTTGATCGCCACCCGGCCTCGGTGGTGCGTCCTGATTCGGCGCCTTTGCTGCTCACCGACCTAGAACAAAAACTTGAGTTGCTGGCTGCTACTGGCGTTGACCAAACCTTGGTGGTTCCTTTCGATGAGGCTCGCGCCGCCGAAACCGCCGAGGATTTTGTAACCAACGTGTTAGTTGGTTGCTTGAAGGTAAAGCTCATTGTGGTGGGTGAAGATTTTCATTTTGGTTTTCGCCGTTTGGGCAACGTGGCGTTGCTGCGCGAAATGGGCCAAGCGTTGGGTTTCACCGTTATGGACCTTGGCCTGGTGGGCATGGATGGAGAGCCGGCTCGTGATCATGAACAAGTTTCGTCAACCTTTATTCGTCGTGCTTTGGGTCGTGGCGACCTTGACCGAGCGAACGCGATGCTGGGCCGACCTTACGAGGTGCGGGGCACAGTAATCAAAGGGGACCAACGAGGCCGCACGCTCGGTTTTCCTACGGCCAACGTACGGGTCGACGGTTCAATCTTGTTGCCTGCTGATGGGGTGTATGCCGGACGGGTGGAGCTTCCTTCTGGCGAAAGACGAGACGCTGCTCTTTCGTTAGGTACCCGCCCGCATTTTTTCAACGATGGCGACCTTTTATTAGAGGCGCATCTCATTGATTTTTCAGGCGACCTTTACGGCCAAGAAGTAAATGTTTCTTTTGAAAAAAATCTGCGTCCACAACAAAAATTTGAAAACCTCGAAGCGCTGGTCGCACAGTTAGAAAAAGATGTGGTCAGTGCAACACAGTGGCTTCAGTAAATGTCGGTTACCAATGTATTGCTGTTGCTGGGGGGCGGGCTTTTTGCCGGGGGGATTAACACTATGGCGGGCGGCGGCTCAATGCTTACGGTGCCGCTTTTGGTTATGGCCGGGGTGCCCGGAAACATTGCTAACGGGTCGAACCGGGTCGGGATTCTGGCCTCTACGGCGACAGCAGCTACTGCTTTTCGCCGTTTAGGGGTAGAAGGGCTCTCACGAGTTACCCCGGTGTTGTTGCCGGTAGTGGCTGGGGCTTTGCTGGGTTCGTTTAGTGTTTCGTTGCTCTCAGATGAGCTTTTTGAGAAAATTTTTGGGATTCTTATGGTTCCATTGTTGTTACTAGCTCTGCGCCCGCCCAAGGTAGCTTTGGGTGCGTGGTCTTTGCCCGCCACCGTGCTGGTCTTTTTCGGCATCGGCCTTTACGGCGGGGCTTTTCAAGTGGGGATCGGCTTGTTGCTGGTCTTAGCGCTCTCCCGTTCTGGGATGGACCTCGTGTTGGCTAACAACGTCAAAGTTTTGGTGGCTATGGCCATCAACGTAACGGCACTTCCAGTTTTTATTTTGAATGGAAAAATCGCTTGGGGCCCGGCCTTGGTTTTGGCAGCCGGTTTTGCGGTGGGAGGTGCTTTAGGAGCTCATTTTACCGTGACCGGTGGAGAGAAAGTGATTCGGCCAGTATTGACCTTGGCGGTGCTGGCTCTCTCGGGACGCTTGCTTGGCCTTTATTGATGGTCGGCGAATTCGTTTAGGGCTCCGGCGAAACTCGTATTGAGCGACCCAAGGTCTTCCACAATGGTGACAATCTTGAAACCTTGTTCAAAGCGGCGAACAGCCAGAGCGGTGTTGGCGTGAATGCCAGGCACCACGCCATGGCGTTGACAGGCCGCCACGATGGTGGCCAGGGCTTCATCGAAGGGTGCTTCACCGTCGTGGTTGCCGGGGCCGAGGCCCAAACTTGTTGAGAGGTCTGAAGGTCCGACATAAATGGCGTCAACGCCTTCCACGCTAAGAATGTCGTCTAAAGCATGAAGTGCTGAAGTAGTTTCGATCATGGGCAGGCACTGCACTCGCTCAATTACTTGGTCCACATAGGCGGGACCATAAATGGTGGCCGCTCGAGTCGGCCCGACACTGCGGATGCCTACTGGTGAATATCGGCAGGCCGCTACTGCTGCTTGGGCCTCAGCAGCCGAGTTGACCATGGGAACGATTACTCCGGTTGCTCCCGCATCTAAGGCCCAACCGATGATTCCTGTTTCGTTGCTGGGCACTCGAACCAAAGTGCGGGCAGCTTCTGGTCGAGCAGCGGTTAGCAAAGGAACCAAGTCTTCTTTGGTGACGAGACCGTGTTGCATGTCTAAACAGAGATAGCCAAAACCGGTGCGGGCCGCAAGTTCCACGGCGATACTAGAAGGGGTTTTAATCCAACAACCAAGCGAGGTTCGGTCGGCGTTGAAGGGGAGGGGAAAAGAGTCGTAAGGCATAAACAGACCTTACTCTCTGGGCGTAGACCAACGAATACCGGCTACATGATTTGGCGTCTTCTGGGATGGCTCCGCTAACATGGGCTTTACAAAAGAATCCTCGGGGTTGGGTGAAAATCCCTACCGGCGGTAAGTGACTTAATGTCACAAGCCCGCGACCCTTTCGAAGCATTAATGCAGAGAAAGGTTGATCAGGTGCGAGCCCTGAGCCGACGGTTAAAGTCCGGATGGGAGAGGATACAGAGCGAGTACTTGCCGACAGCCTTGGGCTGCCGGTAGGTGAACTTTGTGACCTCTCCTTCCTTGTGGACACACAACCAAGAAGGAAGAATCCGAATGTTTACCGGCATTGTAGAAGAACTCGGCACGGTCCGATCAGTGGTGCCTCAAGGCGCAGGCTGTCGCTTAACCGTGAATGCCGAACTTGTTCTTTCTGAAGTAAAACTTGGTGATTCCATTTCGGTAAGCGGCTGCTGCCTGACCGCGGTCGACTTCGGTGGAGACGAAAAAGGTCCATGGTTTGCTGCAGACGCCGTGCCAGAAACGCTTGACCGGACAATCTTGGGTCAACTCGCAGTAGATGATCTGGTCAACCTTGAACGCTCAATGCCCGCTAATGGTCGTTTCGGCGGTCACGTCGTTCAAGGCCACGTTGATGTGGTGACGCAGTTGAAAAAAGTTGAGTCCCTTGACGATGGTTCTCAACGACTGACTTTTCATCTCCCAGAAATGTTGGCTGGGCAAATTGTCGAAAAAGGGTCGGTAGCGCTTGATGGCATCAGCCTGACCGTGGCCAGCGTCAACCACGATGAAGCATCTTTTGATATCGCGGTGGTTCCGCATACTCTCGCCGTGACCACGCTTGGCCATAAAGTAAGAGGAGACTCGGTCAACGTTGAGGCGGACGTGTTCGCTCGCTACGTGGCAGGGCTACTGAAAGTAAAATTCGTACAAGAAAACAAGGAGCAGGCCTAATGCCGTTAGCTGATATTTCTCAGGCCATCGAGGCTTATGCCCGAGGTGAATTTTTAGTAGTGGTGGACGACGAGGATCGCGAAAATGAAGGCGATCTTATTATTGCGGCTGACGCTATGACTCCAGAAAAAATGACGTTCATGATTCGTCATACCAGCGGGGTTATTTGTGCCCCCATGTCTGATGGCCGTGCTGACGAACTTGACCTTCCGTTAATGGTGGTTGATAACACCGAGTCAATGCGTACGGCATTTACGGTGACCGTGGACCTTGTCGCCGGAACCAGCACTGGTATTTCAGCTGCTGACCGTTCAGCGACGGTTGTTGCCTTGGCGGACTCTGCACGGGTGCGTACCGAGTTCGCTCGCCCGGGACATATTTTTCCTTTGCGGGCTCGAGTCGGTGGAGTATTAAAACGTGCGGGTCATACGGAGGCGGCTGTTGACCTCTGCGCTATGGCCGACCGGGCGCCAGTTGGCGTGCTCTGTGAAATTGTGAACGACGATGGGTCTATGGCTCGAGTGCCGGACCTTGAAGTATTCGCCGAAGAACACGGCTTGCTTTTTATTACCATCGCCGACCTTATTCGCTACCGTCGCCGTCATGAAAAACTGGTGGAACATTTTGCGGCAGCCCGTATCCCAACTCGTTACGGCGATTTCACCGCACACGCTTATCGCTCCACACTGGACGAAGACGAGCATGTGGCATACGTTTTGGGAGATCTAAGCACAGTTGATGACCCCTTGGTGCGGGTACATTCCGAGTGTTTAACGGGTGATCTTTTGGGTTCAATCCGTTGTGACTGTGGCTCGCAACTTGATGCGGCACTTGAAGGGATCGGCGAGGAAGGGGTAGGTGTCCTGGTTTACCTCCGAGGTCACGAGGGGCGTGGCATCGGCATAGGTCACAAGCTTCGGGCTTACGAACTTCAAGACGAGGGATACGACACGGTCGATGCCAACTTGCAACAAGGCCTTCCTGTGGATTCGCGTGAATACGGGGTGGGGGCACAAATCCTCTCTGACCTTGGGGTAAACAAAATGCGTCTGATGACAAACAACCCAGTGAAATACGGTGGGCTTGAAGGTTACGGGTTGGACGTGGTGGGGCGCGTGCCTTTACAGATCGAACCCAACCCCGAAAATATTCGCTATCTCAAAACAAAACGAGAACGACTCGGTCATTTTCTTGAAAATGATGGGGACGAAACGGAGAGCGCATGAAAGAGTTAAATAATCCCTTAAACGGGGCCGGCCTTCGTGTTGCTTTGGTAGCGGGCCGGTTTAACGATGCCATTTCACAGGAATTAATCCAGGGAACCAGGGACCGTTTGGCTTCTCTCGCTGTCGAAGACGAAAAGGTGACGTTAGCTTGGGTAGCTGGTGCTTTCGAAATGCCGTTGGCTGCTCAGGCCATGGCAAAATCTGGCCAGTTCGATGCAGTGATTTGCCTTGGTGCGGTTATCCGCGGCGAAACCGCACACTTTGACTTTGTGGCTGGCGAAGCAGCATTAGGAATGATGCGAGTGGGCCTCGACACCGGGGTGCCGGTTGTCTTTGGGGTGCTCACCACCGATACTTTTGCTCAAGCTTTTGCTCGTGCGGGGGTCGCTGAAGGCAACAAAGGCGCTGATTGCGCAGAAGCGGCTATAGAAATGGTTCAACTGCTCAACGAAATGGGTTAACTCAAAACCAGAGACACGCCAAAAGGTGGCATTTGCTGTGTTGCTGATAGCGTTACTCTTTGTGGGTAACCCAATGTGGGTTATCTAGGGTCGGTTACAACACCTCCGGCCCTCCGTATAGCTTTTGGTGACGCCTAGCGCGCCATAAAGCCGGGTCCGACACCCAGAGGTAACTATGCCGACCAACCTACCCCCCAAGGCCAACACGATGGCCGAGCATCGCTTGCATGAGACCGATACCGGTTCTCCTGAAGTGCAAATTGCTTTGCTCAGCGACCGTATTAACCATCTCACCGAGCACTTGAAGGACCATAAAAAGGACCATCACAGCCGTCGAGGTTTGTTAATGCTGGTTGGCCGTCGTCGCCGGATGCTTGACTACGTAAAGAAAAACGACGTTGAGCGCTACCGGAAGATTATTGCTGACCTGGGGCTACGGCGGTAACGCCACCTCTGATATCGGCGGCTTTGCTGCCTTTTCGTCGGGTGCCTTATACGGGCACTGACAACTTCAAACGATGGCGCCGAATGATCGGCGGTCATCAGTGCCAGTTGCATGCAGCTCGGCGTAGCGGTCCACCCTGTTGGCTCGCCGCATCGAGAGGCATCCATCTGGAAACTGGGGGCTTCGCTTTATTCAACGCCACCGTAACTCTGCGAGGGAACGTCTCGCGCAGAATCGAAACACAAGGAAAATTATGACAACTGTCCAAACCGTCTCGCATACCTTTAGCGAGACCGACAAAACTATCTCTTTTGAGACTGGTCGAATGGCTCGCCTTGCTGGCGGGTCAATTCTGGCCAAACTTGGTGACTCAACCGTGTTGGTCACCGCTACTGGTGCAAAGTCACCACGCCCCGGCGCTGACTTCTTCCCACTTACCGTGGACATTGAAGAACGCATGTATGCCGCAGGCAAAATCCCCGGCTCGTTCTTCCGCCGTGAAGCACGTGCTTCTGAAGCAGCCATCTTGACCTGCCGCCTCATTGACCGCCCATTGCGTCCAATGTTCCCGGAAGGTTTCCGTAACGAGGTTCACATTGTGGGCACCGTCATGGGTGCCGATATGGAAAACCCTTACGACGTGTTGGCTCTCAACGCTGCTTCGGCCGCTTTGATGATCTCTCCCGTCCCCTTCGACGGCCCCGTTGGTGCAGTACGCATCGCTTGGTCAGCCGCTGGCGAATGGATTGCTCACCCAACCTACGAAGAGGGCGCCGATTCGGCGTTCGAAATGGTAGTTGCTGGTCGTTTGCTTGATGACGGCGATGTTGCCGTCATGATGGTGGAAGCCGGTGGCACCGAAGCCACCTGGGAAATCTACGAAGGCGGCGCAGCCAAGGTTGACGAAGATGTTTTGGCCGATGGCCTGAACTTCTCTAAGACTTACATTCGTGAAGTTATTGAACTTCAGTTGGCTTTGGTAGAAGCAGTGGGCGGCGCAGAGAAAATGGAATTCTCGGTAACCACCGACTACTCCGAAGAAATCTTTGCTGCAGTTGATGCTGCAGGCCGTGAACGCATTGCTGCTACCCAAACGGTGGCCGACAAAGGCGAACGAGGCGCTGCTGAATCAGAAGTAAAAGCAGCATTGATTGCTGAATTGGCCGAACAGTTTGCCGACGTTGATGGCGCAGAACGCCAAATCGGTGGCGCTATTCGCTCGGTAACCAAAGCCGTGGTGCGTCAACGCATCGTAGATGAAAAAATCCGTATCGATGGCCGGAGCCCCGGTGACATTCGTGAACTGGCTTCAGAGGTTGGCGTAGTAGCTACCTCACACGGTTCTGGTTTGTTCCAGCGTGGCGAAACTCAGGTATTGAACTTCACCACCTTGGGTACCGGTCGCATGGACCAAATGATCGATGGCATTGACCCCACCGAACGTAAACGCTTCATGCATCATTACAACTTTGCTCCGTTCTGTACCGGTGAAACCGGTTTCATGCGGGGCCCTAAGCGTCGAGAAATCGGCCACGGCGCCTTGGCCGAGCGGGCATTGTTCCCAATCGTCCCGAGCTTTGACGAGTTCCCTTACACCTTGCGTTTGGTGTCTGAAGTTCTGGCCTCTAACGGCTCGAGCTCTATGGGTTCGGTGTGCTCCGGCACGTTGTCCATGATGGATGCTGGTGTACCTATTAAGGCTCCGGTAGCGGGTATCGCCATGGGCTTGGTTGTCCATGACGGTGAGTACGTCACCTTGACCGACATTTTGGGTGCAGAAGATGCCTTTGGCGACATGGACTTCAAGGTGGCTGGTACCGCCGAGTTCGTAACCGCTTTGCAACTCGACACCAAGATCGACGGTATCCCTGCCGAAGTATTGGCTGACGCTTTGAACCAGGCCAAAGAAGCCCGGTTGAAGATTCTTAGCGTGATGGCCGATGCCATTGGTGCTCCTCGTGAAGACGTAGGCGAGCATGCTCCGAAGATCACTAGCTTCGAGATTCCGGTAGAAAAGATCGGTGAGGTTATTGGCCCTAAGGGTAAGATGATCAACACCATTCAAGCCGAAACCGGCGCTGAAGTAAGCGTGGACGATGACGGCATGGTGGGGGTTGTTTCGGTAGCCTCTTCCGACCGAGCCAAGGTAGACGAAGCAGTCCGTCAGGTCATGCTTATCGTTGATCCTCCAACTGCTGAAGTTGGTGCGGTGTACCCGGGCAAAGTGGTAAACATCACCAAGTTCGGCGCTTTCATCAACATCCTTCCGGGCCGTGACGGCTTGTTGCACATCTCTAAAATCGGTGGCGGTAAGCGCATCGATCGAGTAGAAGACGTGCTCGAGTTGGGTCAAGACATTGAGGTAGCCGTCGAAGACGTCGATCCCAATGGCAAGATTTCGTTGAAGTTGGCCGGCGATGAGCCAGTCAAAGAAGCGAAACCCGCTCAAGAAGAAACTCCAGTGGCAGAAGATGCTCCAGTAGCGGAAGAAGCAGCAGATGAGGCAGGCAGCGATGACGCCGCCGAATCAACTGCTGATGACTCGGCTCCTCAGGTAGTTGAAGCCAGTTTTGAAGATGCGTTCACCGCTGAGTTAGAGGGCGTGCATGGCGATCTTGGTCCTGCATCTTCTAACAAGCGTGGTGGTGGTGGCGGCCGACGTCGCCGTGACCGCTGAACGCCTCGGCTAAACGGTCTCCGCTTGCGGTGACCACATTCAGCGCCGATCAGGCTGTTGAATTTACACAAATCGCTAACGGCCCGGGTGTGGTGTCAGAGCAAGTCTCTGATGCCCACTCGGTTGCCGTAGGCATTTGGGTAGGGGTAGGTGCTCGTGATGAAAGCGAACATCAAGCGGGCATTTCACATTTTTTAGAACACCTGGTGTTTAAAGGCACCGAGGAGCGTACCGCTCGGTCTATTGCTGAACTGGCTGATGCCACGGGCGGCGAAATGAATGCTTTTACCACTATGGAATACACGGCGTTCTACGCACGGTTTCCGGCCAACAAATTAGATTTAGCGATCGATTTGTTGGGTGATGTGTTATGCCGGCCAGCGCTACGGGCCACCGACATAGAAACTGAGCGTCAAGTCGTTTTGGAAGAACTCCATTTGGCTATTGATGACCCCACCGATGCGCTGTTTGGCTTGTTGCATGAGGGGTTGTTTCCGAAGCACCCGTTGAGTCGTGAGGTTATTGGCACCGAAAATTCGGTGATGGGCCTTGATCGTTCGGCGTTAATGGATTTTCATGACCAGTGGTACCGAGCCCCAAACCTGGTGGTGGCGGCTGCTGGAGCGGTAGATCACCAGTATCTGGTGGAGCGTTTTGGTCAAGTCTTTGCCGAGCGCCAAGGCGGGGTTTCGCCGGTGCGTTCGCAGCCGACGCTGGCTCCGGTGGTTGGTGCTACCTTGCAGCGTCCCATTGAGGCCACCCATTTGGCTTGGGGCTGGTTGGGTGCTTCACGGTTAGACCCTCGCCGCTATGCCCTTACGTTAGGGGTGCATATTTTGGGCGGCGGCATGTCTAGTCGCTTGTTTCAAAAAGTGCGCGAAGAGCGTGGTTTGACTTACAGCGTGTTTGCTACTCGTGGCGTTTTCGAAGATGCCGGGGTGGTCAGCATTTATGCCGGCACGGCGCCGGATCGGGCCGAGGAGCTTGCCGCGGTGGTAGCCCAAGAGGTGGCGGAGATCGCCGACCACGGGGTTACCGAAGAAGAGTTGGCCATTGCACGCAGTGGTTTTGAAGGATCATTGTTGTTGGGTCTCGAAGATACCGGGAGCCGCATGCGGCGTTTGGGCAGCAACCAATTGCTTACCGGCACGGTGATGCCGCTTGAAGAATTGGTTGAAGCTTTTCGGGCAGTGACGGTGGCCGAGATAAACCAAGCCTTGGCTGAAGTGTTTTCTGTAGATGCGGTAACTACCCAGGTAGGCCCAAACAGTTAAACCATCCCGATGCTGGGGGCCGGTGCCGCTAGCCTCGCTGGTATGAGTAGGGAAACACAAAATCGTCGAATAGCCGTTTTGGGTGCCGCAGGCCGCATGGGAGCCACGGCAGTCGAAGCGGTACAGGCCGCTGAAAGCCTCAAGTTGGTGGCGGTGGCCGACCCTCAAGCGGTCGGGCAGTCTCTTCATGGCTTGACTATGGGGTCCGGAGTAGAAGGCCTTTTAGCGGCTTCTCCTCAGGTAGTTATTGACTTTACGGTGGCCGAAGCGGCCCGTAACAATTTGCCGGTGCTGGCCAATGCTGGGGTGCATGCCGTGGTGGGCACCAGCGGCCTTGGCGACGAGGATTTTGTTTCGCTCGCTGAAGCCTTTAACCAAAGCGCTTGTTTGGTGGTGCCAAACTTTGCCTTAGGGGCGGTGCTGATGATGCGTTTTGCGGAAATGGCTGCACCATGGTTTGACACGGCGGAGATTATTGAGTTTCATCACGACGCAAAAATTGATGCCCCTTCGGGGACCGCGATGGCCACCGTTGACCGTATGGCCGCCGCTTCGGCTGATTGGGCAGAGGATCCCACCGAGGTCGAGGTGTTGCCGGGGGCTCGAGGTGGGTTAGGTCCGGCTGATATTCGTGTACATGCGGTGCGCATGCGGGGCATGGTGGCCCACCAAGAAGTGCTTTTGGGGGCGACGGGCCAATCGCTGAGCATTCGCCACGACACAACCGACCGGTCATCGTTTATGCCGGGCATGGTTTTGGCTGCTCAACAGGTTGAAGGCACCGGTTTGACGGTGGGCCTCGACGCTTTGTTGGGCATTTAACAAACTCATGAGCCCGGGTTTTCGCCGCTTGCTGCGCCCCAAGTGGCTGGTTTGGCATGTGCTTATTGGGGTGCTGTTGATTACCACGTTTAATCTTGGCTTTTGGCAATTGCGGCGCTTGGAGACGCGACAAACTTGGAACGCTCAGGTTGAGTTGCAGGGGGCGTTGCCGCCGGTAACGCTTGAAGAAGCGTTGGCGGGCCCACCCGACCAAGCGCTTTTCCGGCGGGTTTCGGCGACCGGAGAGTTTGATGAGGCGGCGCAAGTTTATGTGGCCCATCGTTCGCAAAATGATTCGCCGGGGTTGCACGTGGTGACTTTGCTGCGGGTTACTGATGGCCCCGATGTGGTGGTTAATCGAGGATTTGTGCCTCGCCTGACTTATCTCGAAGACGACCCGACGCTTTGGCCAGCGGCTCTAGGAGAGGTGGAAATCTCGGGTGTTTTGGTGGAACAAACGGTACGGAGCGGGGGCCTCGGCGATGAGGTGATGGGTATCGACCTTGCCGCGTTAAGTCAACGTTGGGGGGTTTCGGTGGCCCCGTTTGTTTTGCAGGCCACCGATGGCGCCAATGTGGATTGGTTGCCGGCGCCCTTGCCGGAGCCAGATTTATCTGATGGGCCGCATTTGGGTTACGCCTTGCAGTGGTTTGCTTTTACGTTGGTAGGGGTGGTGGGTTACCCTCTGGCTATGGCCAATGTGGCTCGCCGAACCGAGGAGGTAGCGTAGGGCTATGGCGTTTTCTAGTGAAGCTGAACTTTGTGTGATCCATGCCCTACGGGTAAAAGGCTTCGTGGACACCCCGGCCATTGTTGAGGTCACGGGGCTACTTGAGCCTGAGGTGCTGGGGTTTTTACAGGCTTTTAAGGAGTCCGAAGAGGTGCGCCACCGTGAGGGGAAAATGTCGGGTTGGATGCTTACCCCGCAGGGGCGAGCCCGGGGCCAGGCCATGGTGTCGGCGGAACTCAAAACAGCAGGAAATAGGGACCAGGTGGCGACTGCTTATCAAAGTTTTTTAGCGGTGAACCAAGGCTTTTTGGCGCTTTGTACCGACTGGCAGTTGCGCACGGTAGACGGTGAACAAGTAGTCAATGATCATGCCGATGTGGCTCACGATGCGGCAGTCATTGAACGCCTGGGCGAAGCCGATGCGATGGTGCAACCGGTTTGTGCTGCCTTGGCTGAAGCCTTTGAACGTTTTGGCGACTACGGAAACCGGTTTAGCGAAGCGCTGACCAAGGTACGTAACGGTGACCACGATTGGTTCACTAAACCCATGATCGAGTCTTATCACACGGTGTGGTTCGAACTTCATGAGAACCTGTTGGCTACGCTTGGTATTGAACGAGCCAATGAATCTGCTGGCTAACGTCCAAGAAGGAAGAATTTTATGAAACCAAAATTTGGTCGGGTCATTACCGCCATGATCACCCCGTTTGCTGCTGATGGCTCGCTAGACGTTGAGGGTGCTCGTTCGTTGGCCAAGTGGCTGGTTGAACAGGGCAACGAGGCGTTGGTGTTGGCCGGCACTACCGGTGAGTCGCCCACTATTACTCAGGATGAACAAATTGAACTGGTCGAAGCGGTAGTAGATGCTGTTGACGTGCCGATTATTGCCGGTGCGGGCAGTAACGACACTCGGTCGGCTATCGCTAACACGCAGCGGTGTGTAGATGCTGGTGCTCAAGCCATTTTGAGCGTGACGCCTTATTACAATCGCCCTTCGCAAGCAGGTTTGATGGCTCACTTTGCAGAGGTGGCAGCCAGTACCGAATTGCCCATCATGCTTTATGACATCCCGGCTCGTACCGGTCGTGCGTTGGACGCTGACACTATTTTGCAGTTGGCTGATGAGGTAGAAAACATTGTGGCGGTTAAAGATGCGGCTGGCGATGTGGCCAGCACGGCGCGTTTAATAGCAGCGGCCCCCGAGGGCTTTGAGGTGTATAGCGGCGAGGATTGTTTGACGTTGTCCCTGCTGGCCGTTGGTGCGGTAGGTACGGTAAGCGTGGCGTCGCATTGGGCTACTCCCGAGATGGTCGTCATGATGGATGCGTTTTTCTCTGGAGATATGGCTACGGCTCGGGCCACCAATCAGCGGATGATCCCGTCGTATGATTTTGAATCGGGTGACTTGACCCCGAACCCCATTCCCAGCAAAGCCATGTTGAAAGTATTGGGTTTGCCGGGCGGGGATTGCCGTTTGCCAATGGGTCCCGAGCCTGATTGGTTGGCCGATAAAGCGCGAACCATTTTGGCCGGCCTCGGAAGACCGTAGTTTTAATGACCAACGAGGTAACGATCACCTTTTTAGGTGGCTTAGGACAAATTGGCCGCAACTGCGCTGCTTTAGAAAGCAATGGGCGCATAGTCATTTTGGATTGTGGCCAGTTGTTTCCCGACGACTTGCCGGGTGTTGATGCGGTGTTGCCAGATTTTTCTTGGCTTATTGAACGGGCCGACCGCATTGACGGCTGCATCGTTACCCATGCGCACGAAGACCATATTGGGGGTCTTCCGTATCTTTTGCGAGATATGGATGTGCCGATTTATGGTTCGAAGTTCACCCTGGGCATGATTAAAGGCAAGCTTAAGTTTGCCAACATTACTGGCACCAAAATGATTGAAATCAAGGACCATGAACACCACAAGGTCGGACCCTTTGATTGCGAGTTTCTGCCCGTGACGCATTCAACCCCGAGTGGTTTGATGACCGTGTTCACTACCGACCAGGGTCTTATTGTGCATTCCAGCGATTTTAAGTTGGACCCCACTCCGGTAGATGGCCGGTTGACTGATTTGCCTCGCTTGCGGGAGCTTTCTGCCGATCCGGGCATTCGTCTGTTGTTGGCTGATTCTACTAATGCGGGGGCGGCGGGGGCTTCGGGTAGCGAGTCAGAAATCGGCCCGGTAATGGACCAAATTTTTGCCGATAACCATGGTAAGCGCATCATCGTGGCGGCGTTTTCGAGCCATATCCATCGTGTTCAACAGATCGCTGATGCGGCTAAAGAAACGGGCCGCACTTTGGTGGTGATGGGGGCGTCGATGGTGCGCAATGTCACTTTGGCTCGTGAGTTGGGCTTGTTGCGGGTGTCGGACAAAATGATCGCTACGGCAGAAGACCTTGATGATCTCGACCCGGCGACTACTTGTGTGGTGTGCACTGGTTCGCAGGGGGAGCCGCGGGCTGCGTTGGCGTTAATGGCTGAGGGGCGGCATCGTTATTTAAAAATTACTGACCAGGACACCGTGGTGTTTTCTTCGCACCCTATTCCTGGCAACGAGGCCGCGGTTTCGCGTTTGCAAAACGACCTGGCTCGGCGGGGTGCCCGGTTGGTGCATAGCGGGCAACTCAATGTGCATACCAGTGGCCATGGCAAGCGTGAAGAGTTGGCGGAATTGCATCTGGCGGTAGATGCTGACTTGTTTATTCCGGTGCATGGGGAGTACGCCCATTTGGTGTCGCATCATGAGTTGGCGTTAGAGCTCGGCATGAACCCGGATCGGGTGTTGCGTTGTGTAGATGGCGACCAGGTGCGACTAAGCGATGGTGGTCTTAAAAAAGTCGGCCAGGTGTCTGATCAGTGGATCATGATGGATGAACGAGGTACGGCCTTAAGCGACGAGTTGGTGGAGGAGCGTCGTGCTGTTTCGGGTCAAGGGTTTGTGTTGATCCGCGTGGTGGTCGATGGCGAGAAGGGTGTGCTGGTTGAGCCGCCGTTTGTGACTTCGCGAGGTTGGGTAGAGCCTGGGGAACGTGACGATTGGTCGCATGAAGTAGCCCAAGAGGTAGCGGCGGCGGTTACGGAGGCGCTTGAAGACGGCGAACGCGATGCCCACAAGTTGGGGCGCAAAGCCCGTCGAGCAGCGGGCCAGTTGGTGGGGCAACGTACCGGCCGGCGGCCTTCGCTGGTGCCCGTAGTAGAAGTACGCTGACCGTTTTAGACAATAAACGGTGGGCATCCCGCCGTTGTCACACGCTAGTGGTACCTTTAAACCGTGGTAAACGCTAAATCTTCGCGCCCCGAGGGGTCAAAAAAATCAGGTAAAACCGGGTCTCGGTCGACCAAAAGCAGCATCGCTGCGCAGCCCAACCGAAACCCGTTATCTCGTCGCATGTTGCAGGCCGCTTTTGGGGGCCGAGGCGACGAGATGATGGGCTTGTTCTTGATTTTGGTGGGTTTGTTGGGCGTACTTTCTTTGTATTTCGACAAAGCTGGGGTAGTGGGTCGGGGGCTAGAAAGCGGCCTGGGGTGGTCTATCGGGTTGACCAAAATGGTGCTTCCGGTAGCCATGGTGGGTCTGGGTTTCGCCATGTTTCAAGAACGCCACGAAGTTGACGAGCTCTCTAAACGCATTCCGGTCGGGCTTGGCCTGGCGCTTATTGGCGTTACCGGGTTGTTACATATGACCCAGGGTCGCCCCGGTTTAAACGATGGCAGCGCTGTGTTAGGTAAAGCGGGTGGCTTGCTGGGTCTGGTGGCTGGTGGGTCGTTAGAGGCTGCGGTGAGCCCTTGGGGAGCGGTTCCTATTTTATTGGCGTTGGGTTTTGTGGGGGTGGCTATTGTTACTGGGGTCACGGTGCGCGAAGCGGCTTCGGGGGTCATGAAGGTTTTGCGCCCCATGGGGCGGGTTATTCTCGACGGTTTTAAAGATATTTTTACGGCCCCCGATGAACCAACGCCCACCATCAACTCGCCTGAATCGGCTGATCCGCGGCCCGTTCCGCCCGAGCCTGAACCAGAGCCCGCTCCGAAAGCTAAGAAACGCAAAGGCAAGGTGGCACCCATAGTGGGCGGCGAACAACTCACCATTGAGTTGGGCCCTGCGGTGGCGGATTCCCCTTGGCGCTTGCCGTCTACCAAACTCTTGTCGCGAAGCGTGGTTCATGACATAGATGCCAAAGCGGTGGAAGCACGCGGTGTCCGTTTGCAAGAAGCATTGACCGCCCATGGGGTAGAAACCCGTCTTACCGACATGACGGTCGGCCCGACGGTAACCCGCTACGCCTTGCAGTTGGGTGAGGGGGTCAAGGTGGCCCGTATTACCAGTCTGAACAAAGATATTGCTTACGCTTTGGCGACTGCTGATGTGCGTATTTTGGCTCCTATTCCTGGTCAGCAGGCCATCGGTATTGAGGTACCGAACGATGACCGCGAGATCGTGGCTCTCGGCGATATTTTGATCTCGAACGAAGCAGCCAAAGCCCGCCATCCCTTAGAAGTTGGGGTTGGGCGAGACATCAAGGGCCAGTCGGTCATGATGAACCTAGCCACCATGCCTCACATGCTTATTGCTGGGGCCACCGGGGCCGGAAAGTCTTCGTGTATCAACTCGCTGGTGACTTCAATTTTGATGCGCACCACCCCCGATCAGGTGCGAATGATTCTTATTGATCCAAAGCGGGTAGAGATGGGTCAGTACGAAGGGGTGCCGCATTTGCTGACTGCTCCGGTGACCGATCCCCGTAAAGCAGCCAACGCTTTGAGTTGGGCGGTAAAAGAAATGGAACGCCGTTACGGCTTGTTGTCGGCTACGGGTTTCCGTGACATAACTGGTTATAACGCGTCTTATGATCGGGGCGATTTGAAAGCCCCGTTGGGTTTGACCGATGACGATGACGAACCGGTGGTTTATCAGCGGCTGCCATTTATTTTGGTGGTGGTTGACGAACTTGCTGACCTCATGATGGTGGCGGCTCGCGATGTTGAAGATTCCATTTGCCGCCTGGCTCAAATGGCTCGTGCGGTGGGCATCCACTTGGTGGTGGCGACTCAGCGCCCGTCGGTCAACGTGATTACTGGGGTTATTAAAGCCAACATCCCGGCTCGTTTGGCTTTTGCTGTTTCTAGCTTGGCCGATAGTCGGGTTATTTTGGATCAGCCGGGTGCCGAGCGTTTGGTAGGCCAGGGCGACATGTTGTTGCTGGGCCCCAGCTCGGGCACGCCGCAACGTATTCAAGGGGCTTGGGTTGACGAAGAAGAGGTACGCCAGGTGGTGGCGGTTTGGGTTAAACAGGTCAAGGCTTTGGGTGACGATGCACCGAGTGACGATGAGGCCGAAGTAATCGGCAAACAATCTGCTGGGGGCGGGGCCGCTTCGTCGGGTAGGGACACCATTACTGACAGCATCACTGCGAGCCCGCCTTCGGGTGGCAACAGCGACGATGAGCTTTTTGACCAAGCCCGCGTGTTGGTGGTGGCTACCCAGTTGGGTTCTACCTCTATGTTGCAGCGAAAGTTGCGGGTGGGGTTCGCTCGGGCAGGCCGCTTGATGGATTTGATGGAAGAGTCCGGGGTGGTGGGCCCTTCCACGGGTTCCAAGGCTCGAGAGGTGCTGATTTCTGAAGAAGAGCTCGAAAACCTGATGGCCCAGGGCCTGTAAGGCTACGACGCAATGGGGGGCTCAGTTATTTTTTTGGTGGTGGGTTTGGTGGTGGGTTTGGCGGTGTTGGCGTTGGCGGCTGACCAGTTTGTGTTGGGGGCGTCACGCTTAGCGCACCAAATGAATGTGCCCACCGTGGTTATGGGGGCGTTAATTCTGGGTTTCGGAACCAGCGCCCCAGAGTTTGTGGTGTCCACTTGGGCAGCTCGGCAAGGCGAAGTTAACCTCGGTTTGGGCAACATTGTGGGCTCAAACGTGGCTAACTTGACTTTTGTTTTGGGGGTAGCGGCGTTTATCCGCCCTATTACCGTGCCCACCGGCACCTTGTCCCGAGGGTTTTTGTCATTGGGTGGGGTGCTCATTTTCGCTGCTTTGGTGCAAAACGAAATGACCAACGGGCAAGGCTTAGTGTTGTTAGCGGTGTTTGTAATGTCCATGGTGTTGATGGTGCGTTTGCACACTGCTGAGGAAACCCCGCCGCCGGCTATTCCGGAAAGTAAGCGTTCCATTAGCCCTTGGTTGCGGGCCGGGGCCGGTTTGTTGGGCACTATGGCGGCTGCCCAAGTGGTGGTCGGTGCTTCTACGGACCTGATTGAAACACTCAACCTCTCGGGTGGGTTTGTGGGGTTTTCTATGGTGGCTTTGGGTACTTCTTTGCCTGAACTGGTCACCGTGGGGGCTGCGGCTCGGCGCAATGAGACGGGTTTGATTTTGGGCAACTTGTTGGGCTCGAACTTGTTTAACAGCCTGGCGGTAGGTGCTGGGTTGTTTTTGGCTGGGCCGGGAACGCTCAGCGATGTATTTATGCAAACCAGAGGAGTGTTGGCCATGGTGGCGGTAGCGGTTTTGGCTTTGGCGTTGATGGCGACGGGACGGGTGGTGGGTCGCCGTGAGGGGGCAGTTTTGGTGCTGACTTATTTGGGCGTACTGGCTTACTTGGGCTTTAACGCTGCTTTGACGTAATCCGGGGGTCGAGGCCAGTTGGGCCGTAACCTAAAGAGTCATGACTGCTTCTACTTATCATTTGGTGACTTTGGGTTGCCCAAAAAATGAGGTGGATTCCGACAAGTTGGTGGGCTTGTTGACCCAAGATGGGATGCAGCCCACGGATCGCCCTGAGGACGCGGACCTGATTGTGGTGAATACCTGTGCTTTTATTGAAGAGGCCCGTCAGGAGTCCATTGACACGGTGTTGGCCCTTGATGATTTGCGGCGAACCGGAGCCAAGTTGGTGGTTACCGGGTGCTTGGCTGAACGCTATGGCGATGACTTGGCGACCTCTTTGCCTGAGGTGGATCGGGTAGCGGGGTTTGGGGTGCCGGTTACTTTGGGCCAGCGAGCGGCAGAGCAGGCGTTACCTTCGTTTGACTTGTTGAACTTGCCTCGGCCGGCTTCGCAGCGCCCGTGGGCTTACGTAAAAATCGCTGAGGGTTGTGACCGGGCTTGCGGGTTTTGCGCTATTCCGAGTTTTCGGGGGCCGCAACGCAGTCGAACCATTGCTGACATTGTGGCTGAAACGCAGGCTTTGCAAGTACATGAGGTGGTGTTGGTGGCTCAAGACCTGGCGGCTTTTGGCCGAGATCAAGGAGTGGGGGAGCGGGCCATCGTGCCGTTGGTTAAAGCGGTGTCTACGGTAGCGCAGCGGGTGCGTTTGTTGTATCTCTATCCGTCGGACCTTAGCGATGAGTTGATTGACACTATTTGTGCCACCGGGGTGCCTTATTTTGATCTCTCGTTGCAGCATGTGTCGCCGCCTTTGTTGCGGGCTATGAAGCGTTGGGGGAGCGGCGAGAAGTTCACTCAGCGCATGAAGGTTATTCGCCAGCGTGAGCCGGCTGCGGTGTTTCGCTCAAACTTTATTGTGGGTTATCCCGGCGAAACCGAAGAAGACCAAGATGCTTTGTTGGCTTTCATCGAAGAGGCCCAACTGGATTGGTGCGGGTTTTTCTCGTATTCGCCAGAGGAAGGCACTTACGCTGCGGGTCTTGACGGAGCGCCTGAGGCGGGCTTGGTGGCCGAGCGTTTGCGTGAACTCTCTGAGGTACAAGATGCCATTACGGCTCAGCGACGAGATGCGTTGATAGGCCAGTCGGTGGAGGTTTTGGTGGATGAACCTGGGGTGGGACGCACCTGGCGTGAGGCGCCAGAAATTGACGGGATCGTGCAGATAAGCGAGGATCTCCCCGTGGGTGCGGTGGCAACGGTTACGGTTACTGGTGCGTTGGGTCCCGACTTGGAGACAGCATGAACCTTTTTAAACATTTTGGCACGGTGGTGAGCCCGCCAAATTTGGTGACCTTGTCGCGGTTGGCGCTTTCGCCGGTGTTGTTTGTCATTATTTTGGAAGCTCAGGATCGACGCGGCGTGTCGTGGGGTGCTTTTTTGTTGGGCTTTATTCTTGGGCTCACTGATTACATGGATGGTTCGTTGGCTCGTCGGGCGGGCAAGGTCAGCCGTTGGGGGGCTTTTTTAGATCCCTTGGCCGACAAGGTGGCGGTCATTGGGGCGGCGGTTTGTTTGGTGGCGGTAGGTCGCTACACCTGGTTGCCGGTGATTTTGTTGGCCGTGCGAGAGGTGCTGATTACTTTTTATCGTTTGTGGTTTGCTCGTCAAGGGTTGGCGGTGCCGGCCCGCAAGTCGGCTAAAGCAAAAACTACGGTGCAGGGTTTGGCGCTGTTGGTAGCGGTTATTCCGTTGTTTGAAAACTTTGATTGGCTGGTGGAGGCCACCTTGTGGGCGGCGGTGGTGTTGACGGTGGTCACGGGGCTGCAGTATTTGCTCGATGGCCGTAAAGCCACCAACACCACAGGGGAGTAGGTCACGGTGCGCTGCGAGATTGTGGCGGTGGGCACGGAGTTGTTGCTGGGGCAAATCGTGGACACCAACTCGGCGTGGATTGGTGAGCAGCTGGCGTTGGCGGGTATTGATTGTTTGCGCCATGCGGCGGTGGGCGATAATGCTCAGCGCATCAATGATGCTGTTTCTGAGGCGCTTGGTCGAGCCGATGCGGTGATCGTTACCGGAGGTTTGGGCCCTACTCAAGATGACATCACCCGTGAGGTAATTGCTGAGGTGATGGGGGTGGGGTTGGAGCGTCAAGATTTTTTGGTGGAGCGGATTGAGCAAAAGTTTGCTGGTCGAGGCCGCCGTATGCCGGAGAACAATTTGCGTCAGGCGGATGTACCGGTGGGGGCGGTGACCATCGAGCAAATGCCGGGGACCGCTCCGGGGTTGGTGTGCCCGGTAGGCGACAAGGTTATTTATGCCGTGCCGGGGGTGCCCAGCGAAATGCGTGACATGGTGAACGGCACGGTGTTACCTGATTTGATTTTGCGTTCGGGTTCTACGTCGGTTATCCGGTCTCGGGTGTTGCGTACTTGGGGTGAGTCAGAGTCGGGTTTGGCCGAGTTGCTGGCCGAAGAAATTGAGCGCCTCGATGCGACGGGCGGCCCTACGTTGGCTTTTTTGGCCAGCGGTATGGAGGGGTTGAAGGTGCGCATCACCGCTAAGGGCGACACCGAGGAGGACGCTTTGGCCATGTTGGCCGAGGAAGAAGTTCGGGTGCGAGCCATTATCGGGTCGGTGGTTTTTGGGGTGGATGAGCAAAATATGGAGTCGGTGGTGCTGGACCTTTTGGTGGCTCAGGGTTTAACCATGGCCACGGCGGAGTCCATGACCGGCGGCATGATTGGGGCGCGCCTGACCGAGGTGCCGGGAGCCAGCCGAGCTTTTGTGGGTTCGGTGGTGTCGTATGCCAATAGCGTGAAACATGATTTATTGGGGGTGCCCGAGGGGCCGGTGGTTAGTGAGGCGGCGGTGCGGGCTATGGCGGCCGGGGTGTGCCGAGTGACGGGGGCAAATGTGTCGGTGGCGGTTACCGGGGTGGCAGGCCCAGAGCCTCAAGAGGGTGTGGAGCCGGGTGTGGTGTGGATAGCCACCAGCGTTGATGGGGTGACCGATGCGGTGGAAGTGCGTTTTCCGTATGGCCGCACCATGACCAGGCAACTTACGGTTATTTCGGCGCTCAACATGCTGCGCCGCCGTTTAATCGACCGGGGTTAAGGGTTAGATTTTATTCGTCGTTGGTTTCGAGACGAATGGAAGCCGAGTTGATGCAGAAGCGGTCGCCGGTGGGAGTGGGGCCGTCGGGGAATACGTGGCCCAGGTGGGCGCCGCAGTTGTGGCACAGGGTTTCGGTGCGCAGGTATCCGGTGCTGCGGTCTTCGGATGTGTCGATGATGTCGGGGCTGAGCGGGGCGTCAAAACTGGGCCATCCGCACCCGGCGTCAAACTTGGTGGCGCTGGCAAAGAGGGCCTCATCGCACACGATGCAACGGTAGGTGCCAGCCCGGTTTTCGTCCCAATAAATGCCGGTGAAGGGAGCTTCGGTGCCCGCCTCTTGGGTGCAGTCATATTGTTGGCTGGTTAGCCGTGAGCGCAGTTGTTGGTCAGTTTCTTGAGATTTTGGGATTTCGTTCATGACCAAAACCTACCTGTTTTAAGGAGTAAAGAAAAGAATTTGGCGAAATGCTTGCAACGAACACCTGTTCGCAATTACGCTGTTGTTATTCGCAAGGGCACATTGTCACACCCCTCTACTAAGTTTCTCTACGTAACAACTTCTCTTACCCCTCTACAAAAATAACGGAGTTAATCATGGCAAAGAAAATGAACAAACCACTTAAGACAGTTCCAGAAATCGGCGCAGATGCCGTAGGTCGAAGTAAAGCTCTTGACCTGGCGTTGAGTCAGATTGAAAAGCAGTTCGGTACCGGTGCCGTCATGAAGATGGGTGATAAAGCCTCCATGGCTATCGAGACCGTCCCCACTGGCGCTTTGGCCCTCGACCTGGCTTTGGGTGTCGGTGGGTTGCCTCGGGGCCGTGTGGTAGAAATCTTTGGCCCAGAAGGTTCAGGTAAAACCACCCTCGCCACCCACGTGGTGGCCGAGGCCCAACGCAACGGTGGCGTCTGTGCCTACATCGATGCAGAACACGCCATGGACCCGGTCTATGCGGCAGCCATCGGGGTCGACGTTGACTCCTTGCTTATCTCGCAACCCGACACTGGTGAACAGGCATTAGAAATTGTTGACATGCTGGTTCGTTCCGGTGCGTTAGATGTGATTGTTGTTGACTCGGTGGCTGCTTTGACTCCTCGGGCAGAGATTGAAGGCGACATGGGCGACACCCACGTAGGCCTCCAAGCTCGTTTGATGTCGCAGGCTTTGCGCAAGTTGGCCGCCAACCTAAACAAGTCCAACACCATTTGTATTTTCATCAACCAGTTGCGTGAAAAAATTGGTGTCATGTTCGGTTCGCCAGAGACCACCCCAGGCGGACGTGCGCTGAAGTTTTACGCTTCGGTTCGCCTAGACATCCGCCGCATCGAAGCATTGAAAGATGGCTTAGACATTGTGGGTAACCGCACCCGAGTCAAGGTGGTAAAGAACAAGGTAGCTCCGCCCTTTAAGCAAGCCGAGTTCGACATCATGTACGGCCAGGGTATTAGCCGAGAAGGTTCGGTTATTGACCTTGGGGTCGACCTCGACATCGTCAAGAAGTCTGGTGCTTGGTACACCTACGAAGGCGAGCAACTTGGCCAGGGTCGAGAAAACGCTAAGAAGTTCCTCTTTGATAACCCTGAGGTGATGATGGAAATCACTGACCGGGTGTGGCGTGAGGTGACTCCTGAAGTTGAAGAAGAAGAACCGGTTATGGAAGCAGAGGATGGAGCGGCAACCGATGAGTTCACCGCTGCTGACGATGTGCCCATCGCTATTCAGGACTAACGCTGGCCGGTTGGCCTAACCGTGAGAGCGGTTAGGCCAACGTGGTGGCCGCTGGGTGAGCGCCCCATAACCTAGTGGGGTGAGCGAAACCCCTGAACTTCCTGCACCACGCACTTACTCCGTGCGTACCTACGGGTGTCAGATGAACGAACACGACAGCGAACGCATCGCTGGTTTGCTCGAAGCCGATGGGCTTACCCGGGCGGTCTCTGAAGACGAGGCCGACATTATTGTGCTCAACACCTGTTGCATCCGTGAAAACGCCGACAACAAGCTCTACGGAGCGCTGGGCAACCTCAAGGTGCTCAAAGAAAAACGTCCCCACGTGCAAGTAGCGGTAGGCGGCTGTTTGGCGCAAAAAGACCGAGATTTAATCCAACAACGGGCCGGCCACGTAGACGTGGTTTTTGGTACCCACAATGTTCATCGAGCGGTCGAACTCTTAGATGAAGCACGGCAAAATGGTTCGGTCATAGAGATTCTTGAAGAAGTAGTGCGTGGCGATGCTGAGTTATTTCCGTCGGCCTTACCCACCCGGCGCGACGAAGACCACAGTGCTTGGGTGACTTTGCAAATAGGTTGCGACAATTCCTGTGCTTTTTGCATCGTCCCTTCGGTGCGGGGCCCAGAGATCAGTCGTCCCTTTGGTCAACTGGTGTCTGAGATGGAAGACCTATCTGGCGACGGGGTAACCGAAATAACCTTGTTGGGGCAAAACGTAAACTCTTATGGCCGTGACCTCACTTTACGTTTACGGCCCGAGGCTCCGAGCGACACCGACCAAACTGAAGCAGGCCAACTATGGGCTCAAGATCAGACCCGCCGCCCGCGCCCGTTGTTTGCTGATCTCTTACGGGCCGCCGGCCAAGTTGAGGGCATCGAACGGGTGCGCTTTGTCAGTCCTCATCCCAAAGATTTACGCCCGGAGACCATTGCCGCCATGGCCGAAGTGCCCGAGGTCTGCGAACACCTGCACTTGCCTTTGCAGTCGGGGAGCGACCGGGTGTTGGCGGCCATGCATCGCGGTTACACCGCTGAACGTTATTTAGAACGGCTAAACGAAGCCCGGGCCACCATTGAAGACTTGGCCGTTAGCACCGACTTGATTGTGGGTTTCCCAGGCGAAACTGAAGACGATTTTGTAGAAACCTTGGCGCTAATAGCCGAAGTCGGTTTTGACGCTGCCTACACCTATATTTTTTCGCCTCGACCGGGTACCGAGGCGGCAGAAATGACCGACCAGTTTGTTGACCATGCGGTGAGCGTGGACCGTTACGAACGGTTGCGAACGGTCTTGAGTCGATCGTCGGCCCTTACCCATGCGGCCCGGGTGGGCCGGGTGGAGTCGGTGATCATCGGAGGCCCGGCTAAGCGTGAACCGAATCAAGTAACGGGACGTACCCGTCAAAACAAGATGGTTAACTTGCCGGCGGCCCCTGGCTTGCGGGTGGGTGCTTATGCCGACGTTGAGATTATTGATGCGGGCAACTTTTACTTAATAGGCGAGTTGAAAGAAGTAACCGCCGACCCTCGCCACCGCCGTCGTATTCCGGTGGCCGCTGCTTAATCATGGTTGTTGCCAACGGCCATTTAGTAATTCTGGGTACCACTGCTTCGGGGAAGTCTTCGTTAGCTTTTGCTTTGGCTCAACTGCGCCCAAACGTTGAGTTGGTTTCCATGGATTCCATGGCGCTTTATCGGCACATGAATATTGGCACCGCTACTCCAACAGCAGAGGAACAAGCGGCGGTGCCGCACCATTTGATCGATTTAGCGGCTCCCACAGAGGAGTTCACGGTGTCGCAATTTCAAAGGGCTGCCCAACAGGCCATTGCTGATATAGAAACACGGGGTAAGCGAGCAGTGTTGGTGGGCGGCACCGGCCTGCACGTTCGCTCAGTGGTCGACGACCTCGACATCCCGGGGCAGTTTCCTGAAACACGAGCCGAGTTAGAAACCGAAAGCGACATCGAGGTGTTGTATCAACGCTTGTTGACCCTTGACCCGCTGGCGGCCGGCCGTATGGAGCCCTCTAACCGGCGCCGGATATTGCGGGCCTTGGAGGTCACGGTGGGGGCTGGACGGCCTTTTTCTGCCTTTGGCCCCGGCATAGATGCTTACCCGCCGACCCCCTTTACCCAGGTTGGGCTGAGGCTTAGCCGAGAGTTAGTAGACCGGCGCATTGCCGAGCGCTATCAAAAGCAGCTCGATGAAGGTTTTCTCGACGAAGTGGCTGAGGTCATGGCTTTGGAGCCTTCTCGAACCGCTAAGCGAGCGTTGGGCTATGGCCAGCTTGCGGCACACCTTGATGGCCTCTGCACGCTCGAAGATGCGGTGGCCGAAGCGGTGCGTGATACCCGCCGCTTTGCTCGCCGTCAAGAACGCTGGTTTCGCCGCGACCCAAGAATCGAATGGCTTGATGTGCAAGAAAGTTCGCAAGAAGTGCTGGAAAAAGTGCTCTTGCGTTTTGACGAGTTGGCAAATCATTAATCAACCACCCCAGAGGCTCGCCCAGAGGCCAGACTGTTAACTATGCAGATCAGCCGCTACCACGGGTTAGGCAACGACTTCTTGATTGCCTTTGCCGAAACGATCCCCAGTCAGGCGCCCGCCTTGGCGCGCCGCTTTTGTGATCGCTCCAGCCCGTGGGGAGCCGACGGCCTGGTGTTCGGTACCCCCGGTACCCAAAACCAATACATGTTTTCGTTATTTAATGCCGATGGCGGTCGGGCCGAAGTAAGCGGAAACGGTTTGGCGTGCTTTGGTCATGCTTTGGCGAAAAAGCTTTCCGTTGATGACCTTTCTCTTGAAGTTGACACCACAGCCGGGCCGCGCTCCATAAAGGTAGATGGCGCCGCGAACCAAGATCAGGTAATGGCCACCGTGGGTATGGGTAAGCCTCAAAAGGGCCCGGATTTTGCGGGGTTAAACCTTGACCTCGCGGGCCTCGGTGGAGGCCGTATGGATTCCATAGATTTAGGCAATCCGCATTTGGTGATCGAAGTCGACAACATAGATTCGGTTGATCTTGCGCAGGTGGGCCCCGCCGTAGAGGCCTTCTTTATGCCCACCGGTTGCAACGTGCACATCGTGCAAGCCCAAGACGCTAACGCTCTGACCATGCGCCCCTGGGAGCGTGGTGTAGGGCTGACCGAGGCCTGTGGCACCGGGGCCACTGCCACTGCTTTGGTGGCGCACCGTTGGGGACTGGTGGGCGGCGAGGTAGCGGTGTCTATGCCTGGCGGGGTGGCCAACATCACTGTAGAAGGCGAACCGACCTACCGTTGCCGGTCTACTTTTGAAACAACTTTTGAGGTAACTGATGGGTGACCAGCCAGCAGAAGAAACCGAAGAACTTGATGAAGCGTTCGAAGGCGACCACCGGGGGGCGTTTGGCGAGTTCGGTGGCGAAAGCAGCGGTTTTATTGACCGGGCTTTTCGTGAGCGCATTGTGTTGGCTTCGGTAACTTTGCCGGGCGACAACATTGAAGAAGCCGAAGCGTCTTTAGATGAACTGGCTCGACTGGTTGACACGGCGGGGGCCGACCCGGTGGCTCGGGTACAGCAAAACCGTTTATCGCCCGACCGAGCAACCTATGTGGGCAGCGGTAAAGCCGAAGAGATTCGTCAAATATCTGAGTCTCTGGACGCCGACACCGTGGTTTTTGATAACGAGTTGTCTCCGGCTCAACAAGGTAATTTAGAAAAAATATTGAAACGCAGTGCCCTGGATCGCACAGCGGTCATCTTGGATATTTTTGCGCAGAACGCTTCGAGCCCGGAAGGTAAAGCGCAAGTCGAACTTGCTCAGTTGCGTTACCGGTTGCCGCGATTGCGTCGTTCGGGGCGTACTTTTTCTCAGCAAGCGGGCGGTATCGGCACCCGTGGCCCGGGTGAAACGCAACTCGAGGTAGACCGTCGACGGCTTATGCGTCGTATCACTAAATTGGAAGGCAACTTAAAACAGTTGCGCAAAAACCGGGCCACCCAATCGAAGTCTCGCAAACGAACCAGCAACCGTGCGGTGGCCATCGTGGGTTACACCAACGCCGGAAAATCCACCTTGTTGAATGCGCTCACCGATGCCGGGGTGTTGGTAGAGGACCGCTTGTTTGCCACCTTGGACGCCACCACCCGGCGTCTTGCCTTGGCCGGTGGCGAGGCCGTGTTTTTGACCGACACGGTGGGTTTTGTGCGCAAACTTCCCCATCAACTGGTGGAAGCCTTCACCTCAACGCTTGATGTGGTGATCGATGCGGACCTTTTGTTGCATCTCGTGGATGCCTCAGACCCCGACCCCTCCGGCAGCATTAACGCCGTGCGCACGGTGTTAAAAGAAATTGGTGCCGACACCGTGCCGGAAGTTTTCGTCTTTAATAAGGCTGACCTTGACCCAGTGGCTGCTCAACAGTTGAAGGCCCGCGAACCGGGTTCGGTGGTGTGTTCGGCCACCACCGGCGAAGGCCTTGAAGATCTCTTAGAAGTAGTGGGTTCGCACCTTCGGCGTTTGACCCGCACCGTTGATCTGTTGATCCCTTTTGACCGTGGAGACATCTTGGCTCAAGTGCATCGGGAAGGCGAGGTAGTCAACGAGACCAGTGGCAGCCAAGGTTGGCTAATACGGGCTCGTTTTGAAGAAGCTTCGGTAGGCCGATTAGAAGAGTTCATTGACCCAGAAGCCAAGACAAACTCATGAACCAGTCATCGGGATTTGTGCCGCCCCCCATGCCCTTTGATGGGCAGAGCGCTTTACGTCAACAGGCAGAACTGTTGCCCGGTGGGGCCGTAGATTTGTCTATCGGTACGCCGGTAGACCCCGTACCGGACCTCATCGCTGCGGTGCTGGCCGACCCAGACCCGGCCCGGCCTTACCCCACGTTGGCTGGCCGACGCATTATTGAAAACGCCATTGTCTCTTGGTTGGATAGCCGGCTAAATGTTTCCGTAACCCCAGCCGAAATAGGTACCTGCATCGGTACCAAAGAGTTAGTGGCGGGGTTGCCTCATCTGTTGAAACTCCGTGACCCTTCGCGGGACACTATTTTGTACCCCGAAGTGGCTTACCCTTCGTACGCCATGGGGGCAGCGCTAGCCGGGTGTCGTGCCGTGCCGGTGGCTATGGACGATCAGTGGCGGCTAGATGTTTCGAGCATTGACCCGCAAGATGCCCAACGGGCACTGGCTTTGTGGGTAAATACCCCGGGTAATCCGGCTGGCGGCCTTGACGATCTTGAAGAAGTTGCCGAATGGGGCCGCAGCAACGGGGTGCCGGTGTTTAGCGACGAGTGCTACGTGGAGTTCACTTGGAATGGCCCTGCTCGTTCAATTTTGCATTATGGCCATCAAGGGGTGGTGGCGGTGCATTCGTTATCTAAGCGCTCCAATTTGGCGGGTTTGCGTTTTGGGTTTTACGCCGGTGATCAAGACCTGGTGAGTTATTTGCGAGAGACCCGCCGTCACCAGGGGTTAATGGTTCCGGGCCCTGCTCAAGCGGCGGCCGTGGTGGCTTTGGGCGACCAAGACCACGTGGCGGTGCAGCATCAGCGTTATTTGAACCGTTTGAACTTGTTGATTGAGGTGTTGGGGCAGATGGGCGTGGAGGCTTGCTTGCCGGGGGGATCGTTTTATTTATGGGTGGCAGCCCCGCAAGGAGACGCCGCGGGGCTAATTAGCCGGTTGGCTCAAGAACTCGGAGTGGTCGCCACCTTGGGTGAAATCTACGGGGAGCGTGGAGCGGGCTATGTTCGCTTGGCTGCGGTGGCCACCGATGAGCGCTTAGCTTTGGTGGCCCAGCGGGCCTCGGCCTTAAGTTAAACAAATTGAACCCGTGGCGGCGGGGCCGGGGAGTAGTCTCTGCCCATGGCAGAACTCCAAGCACAAATAGAAGAACTCTGGGCTAATCGAGAAACGTTGGAGGCTCAGGACGCCGATGCCAATGCGATTATCCATGAGGCCGTGGGGTTGCTGGATTCCGGTGGCGCTCGGGTAGCCGAGCCAGGACCTGATGGGGTGGTGGTCAACCAGTGGCTCAAATACGCCATCTTGTTGTTGTTTAAACAGGCGCAGATGTCCACCATTGAGACGCCGCCTTTTGAGTACGCCGACAAAATTCCTCTTAAGTCTAATTTTGAGGCCCAGGGAGTACGAGTGGTTCCTGGGGCGCTGGCCCGTTGGGGCAGTTATTTGGCGCCGGGGGTCATCATGATGCCCAGCTTTGTCAACATTGGGGCGTGGGTGGGTGAAAACACTATGGTCGATACCTGGGCCACCGTAGGGTCGTGCGCTCAAATTGGCCGCAACGTGCACCTTTCTGGCGGGGTAGGTATCGGTGGGGTGTTAGAGCCCGCCAATGCAGTGCCGGTAGTTATTGGCGACGAGTGTTTAATTGGTAGCCGGTGCATTGTTGCCGAAGGCGCCCGAGTGGGCGAGGGTGTGGTGCTGGGTGCAGGGGCGGTGCTTACCGCTTCTATCCCGGTTATTGATGCCGAAACCGGCGAAGAAATTAGCCGGGGGGAAATCCCGCCGTGGTGTGTGGCGGTGCAGTCCACTCGGTCACGAGAGTTTTCTGGCGGCACCTTCGGTCTGCCTTGCGTGTTGGTCATTAAACGCCTCACCGAGGGGGAGCGCCACAACAAGTCGGCTCTTAACGATGTGCTGCGTAGCCATGGCGTGAGCACCTGAGCAGATGGCTGATCTTTTAGCGCTTACCGCGCAGCTGGTGGACATCCCTTCGGTTAGTTTCGACGAAGAGGCTTTGGTGGCTTTTTTGGAAGCTGAGCTTCGTGCCATTGACGGTCTTACCGTTGACCGGGTGGGGGACAACTTGGTGGCCCGCACCACGTTGGGGCACCAGCATCGTTTGATTTTGGCCGGCCACACCGACACCGTGCCGGGCCAGCAGGGGTCGCGCCGAGAGGGCGACACTTTGTGGGGTTTGGGAAGCACCGATATGAAAAGCGGGTTGGCGGTCATGTTGGAACTGGCCCGCACCTTGACCGAACCAACGGTAGATGTCACCTACGTGTTTTATGCCTGCGAAGAAGTGGCCAGCGAACACAACGGTTTGCGTCAACTTTTCTCGGAGGCCCCCGAGTTGTTGGCGGGCGATGTAGCGATCTTGGGCGAACCCACCGACGGAATTATTGAGGCGGGCTGCCAGGGCACCATGCGTCTTGAAGTAACGCTGGCTGGCGTGCGGTCGCATTCTGCTCGCCCGTGGATGGGGCGTAATGCTATTCATCGGGCCGGGCCGTTGTTGGACGCAGTGGCCGGTTATCAGCACCGGGAACCTGTAGTGGATGGCTGCACTTATCGAGAGGCTTTGCAGGTGGTAAATATTTCGGGTGGGGTGGCCGGCAACGTGGTGCCCGATGCGGTGACTTTGTTGATTAATCATCGCTATGCCCCTGACCGAACGGGCGAACAAGCCGAAGCGCATGTGCATTCGGTGCTGGCCCCGTTTTTAGAAGACGGTGACCAGGTGAGGTTGGTGGATCATTCGCCGGCCGCCGCCCCCGGGTTAAATCATCCTTTGCTCAGTACGTTGATTGATCGCAACGATTTGCCCGTTGAAGCCAAATTGGGGTGGACTGATGTGGCTTTTTTTTCTGGCCACGGGGTGCCGGCGGTTAATTTTGGCCCGGGGGATGCCACGCTGGCTCACACCGCAGATGAGCGGGTGGAGCGAGCACCGTTAGAAGCGACCTTTGCCGCTTTGGTGGATCTGCTTACTCAAGGGGTTTAAACCTTGCGCATGACCGTAACGACTCGGCCAAAGATGTTTACTTGGTGAGCGGGGTACCGCATTTCTTCAAAGGCTGGGTTTGACGGAATAAGCACCACCTGGTCGCCTTCTAAACGAAAATGTTTGATGGTGGATTCATCGCCGGGAATACCGGCCACCACCAGGTCGCCGTTGTTGGCGGTTTTTTGGACGTTGACCACCACGAAGTCGCCGTCGAATATCCCGGCTTCGATCATGGATTCTCCGCGTACTCGCAGCATAAAGAGTTCGCCGTCGCCGGTGAACTCTGAGGGGAGGGCGATGGATTCTTCGATATTTTCGTGGGCCAGCACGTCGGTGCCGGCCGCCACGTCACCCACTAGGGGCACATGTTGCACGGTGCCTTCGGCCATGGGGGCACCGCTGTAGGGGTCGCGGCAAACTTTTAAAGCTCGTGGCCGGCTGGGGTCACGTTGTAAATAACTTTTCTCTTGCAGCGTAGAAAGATGGGCATGGACCGTTGAGGGGGAGGTCAAACCCACGGCGGCACCAATTTCACGTACGGTCGGCGGGAAGCCTTTTTGGCGTGTTTGGGAGTCAATGAACTCCAAAATCTGTTTTTGACGGTCTGTTAGGTCTGTATTCATAGGGTTTTTCCTTTAGGGGTTGACAACGAACATATGTTCGGTAAGGTATAGCCTATGACCGAACGCCTGTTCTCCGCACATATGTTCGCCGAACAAGCGTTCCATGTCAAGGACCCTCTTGAAAAAAAGGCCTTTTTGGCTTTGGGGTCCTCGCGAGAATGTCACACCCCTCTGAAAGGATGTACGCCATGACCGCTATTACTCACCTTCCTTCTTCCCCGCTGGTGGCCTCTGGGCTGTCTCTTTCTCCCGAGGTGTATCGCCGCCGCCGGTTGATGGTTTCTGTCTTATTGGCCGTCACGGTGTTTGCCGTGTCAATGATGGGCGGCGAGCTGTTGGGTCGAGTAACCGGTGTCCCTGGGTCAACGCCCGCCGGTGCTGCTGCGGAACCAGTGGTTTATGTGGTGCAACCGGGGGACACGCTGTGGGCGATCGCTGAACGAATTTCTCCTCCCGGGCGAGACATCCGTTTTATGGTAGATCACCTTGAAGCAGTTAACGGGGGTTCTTTGTTGCTCCCGGGGCAGCGCTTGGTGCTTCCTTCCGGCTGGTAAGAAAGGGTTCGTTTGTTTGCTGAACGCTCAGGCCGAAAGGTAACGACAGAACAGCAAACCGGCTTCGGTGGTCAATCCCGCCAGTTCAAACTCTTCCAAGCTTTCCAGTATCGGCCCGTTGATAAGGCCCGGCCCCTCGCCGCCAACCAGCAACGGGGCCACGGTCAAGCAAAGTTCATCAACCAACCCAGCGGCCACCAACTGATGGTTAAGCGAGGGTCCTCCTTCGCTCAAAACAATGCCGGCCCCTCGTTGGTGCAAGTCTTCCATGACCAAATCTGGGTCAACCCGTGGGCCAGCCAAAGCCACTACCTCTGCCCGCCCAACAAAAGATTCACCCAGAGCGGCCGCCCCATGGCTCGTGGTAAAAATAAGCGGCAACGGGTCTTCAGGTGGGTGGTCGGCAAAAAGCGCGGCCTGCGAGTCCAGGTCGCCACGGCCGGTCACCACGGCCAAACGGGCTCGGGGCGCTTGATGGCGGGCTACTCGCCGTTGGGCTGCTTCGGGGTGCGGGGTGCGAGGTGGTCGGTACCCCTCGGCACGCACCGTGCCGGCGCCCACCAAAATGATGTCGGCCAGCGAGCGCAAGATGCCCAAAACTTTTTGATCCGCAGGGTTCCCCAAACCACCCGAGGTGCCGCGCACACTAATTGCCCCATCCAAAGAAGAAATCATGTTGGCCATTACCCAGGGCCGGTTATTGGGGGTTGGGCGGGGTTGGTCGTAGACGTCAAGCGGGTTTTGGTCTTCGCCGGGCGGAAGGAGCTGTCGCATGCCTAAACCGTATCTTGTTAAGGCTGTGGAGAACTTCTCCGATTTCCACAAGATTTACCTCTTTCAATCCACAGGGGAAGTTCCGTACTGTAGGGGTAGCGATCAGCGACGGGAGATTCCGGCATGACGCATCGGCGGGTTCTTCGAACCGAGCTGATGTTAAGGCTCGGATGGGGGCCCTTAAAGGAGCCTTAAGAACAGTCTTTGACCTGGGTCTCCCGTCGCCGACCGCATCTTTTTTGGTATGGCCGACAAGTAGGGGTATTGGCTCTAAGGTGAAGATCCCCTCTGGTCGCGGCGAGCAACAGAGAAATAACAATAAAACTTTTTGAAAGAATAGGAACACTATGACAGTAGGAACAGACCGAGGAGTGTTGGGCTTCAAGCGGCATTTCACCTCACCCGATACCCACCCCTACGATTCCATCGAATGGGACACCCGAGACGCACGGCTTGTCGATCACCGTGATGGTTCGGTGGCCTTTGAACAACTCGGTATTGAAGTGCCTTCTGATTGGTCGGTAAACGCCACCAATATTTTGGTTCAGAAATATTTTCGGGGCACGGTAGGCACCGAAGAAAGAGAATCTTCGCTTCGCCAGGTAGCCGATCGGGTGGTTGACACCATCACCGCATGGGGGTTCAAAGACGGTTATTTCGAAGATCAAGAAGAAGCAACTGTTTTCTCTGAGGAACTCAAGTACCTCATCATCAACCAGCGGGCGGCTTTCAACTCGCCGGTCTGGTTCAACATCGGGGTAGCAGGCGTTCCTCAGCAAGCTTCGGCTTGTTTCATTTTGTCGGTTGATGACCAAATGAGTTCCATCTTGAACTGGTATGTCGAAGAAGGAACCATCTTTAAAGGTGGCTCCGGTGCGGGGGTAAACCTCAGCCGTATTCGTTCCTCACGAGAGATTCTTAAAGGTGGAGGAGAAGCCAGCGGTCCGGTCAGCTTTATGCGGGGTGCCGATGCCTCGGCTGGCACCATCAAAAGCGGAGGTAAAACCCGTCGGGCCGCCAAAATGGTTATTTTGGATGCCGAACACCCTGACATTGAAGAGTTCATTTGGTGCAAAGCCAAAGAAGAACACAAGATCAAAGCCTTGGAGGCCGCAGGCTTTGACATGAGCCTGAACGGCAAAGACATTCACTCGGCCCAGTTTCAAAACGCCAACAACTCCGTGCGGGTAACCGATGCTTTCATGGAAGCCGTAGAAGCCGACGGCGACTGGGACCTCACCGCTCGCACCGACGGCTCGGTAATCGAAACCGTTAAAGCCCGCCAGCTCTTTCGCCAAATGTCTGAAGCCGCTTGGGAATGCGCCGACCCTGGTTTGCAATTCGATACCGCCATTAACCATTGGCACACCGCTTCTAACACCGGCCCCATTACGGCCAGCAACCCATGCAGCGAATATGTTCATTTAGATAACTCGGCGTGCAATTTGGCCAGCCTGAACCTCATGACTTTTCTCGACGATTCTGACCTCGAAGCCGGCATCGAAGCATTTGACATTGAGGGCTTTCGCCACGCCATAGAACTGGTGTTCACCGCTCAAGACATTTTGGTTTCTAACGCTGACTACCCGACCGAAGCCATTGGCGAAACCACCCGAGACTTCCGCCAGTTGGGCATGGGTTACGCCAACCTTGGCGCTTTGCTTATGGCTTTGGGCTTGCCTTATGACAGCGACGAAGGCCGTGCAGTAGCGGCTTCGCTGACCTCGCTTATGACCGGCCACGCTTACCGTACTTCGGCTCGCATCGCCGACCGTTTAGAACCATTTGCAGGTTTTGAAACCAACCGAGAGCCCACGTTGAAGGTTCTTGATCAGCATCGTGAAGCCGCCGAGTTGCTTGACGACGGGGTTGCTGAAGATTTGGTTGCGGCCGGTCGAGAAGACTGGTTCGAGGCCTGCGCTTTGGCGCAACGAGTGGGAGTACGAAACAGCCAGGCCACGGTGCTGGCCCCCACCGGCACTATCGGTTTGCTCATGGATTGCGACACCACCGGAATCGAACCAGATTTTAGTTTGGTCAAAATGAAGCGCTTGGTAGGCGGCGGAACCATGTCCATCATCAACCAAACAATTCCGCGAGCTCTTACCCACTTGGGGTACGACGAAGATCAGGTAAAAGCCATCACGGCGTTTGTCGATGAAAACCAAACGGTGACCGGTTGCCCGGAACTCTCCGCAGACCACCAAGCAGTGTTCGCTACCTCAATGGGCGACAACTTCATTCACCACCTGGGTCATGTACGCATGATGGGAGCGGTGCAGCCGTTTTTGTCGGGCGCTATTTCTAAAACCTGCAACATGCCCGAAGGAGTAACCGTTGACGAAGTAGAAGAGCTCTACCTTGAGTCATGGAAACTCGGGCTAAAAGCAGTAGCTATTTATCGTGATAACTGCAAGCTGGGCCAGCCGCTTTCTACCGGTAAAGATGCATCAACCCCAGCCACGGTGGCCGAAAACCTTGCCGCTGCACTGGCTGAACCGGTCCGGCGCAAACTGCCTCGTACTCGGGTTTCTCGTACCTTCGAGTTTCGGGTAGCGGATTGCAAAGGGTGGGCCACCATTGGTGAGTACGAAGATGGCCGACCGGGCGAGATTTTTCTCCGTGTCTCTAAACAGGGCTCCACCATGGCCGGCATCATGGATGCTTTTGCCATCTCATTGAGTCACGGCTTGCAATACGGCGTGCCGTTGCGGGCCTATGTTGAGGCCTTTACCGGTATGCGTTTTGAACCGGCGGGGATGACCGACGACCCAGATTTGCGTATCGCTTCAAGCATCATTGATTATCTTTTCCGCCGTTTGGCCGTGGAGTACCTCAGCGCTGAAGAACGTGCCGAACTCAACATTTTGACGGTTGGTGAACGTACCCAGCAAACCTTGCCGGGAGTGATGGAATCCGCCACGGCCACCCTCCAAGGCTCTGAAGTACCGGCCGACCCGCCAAGCGTGCCCTCGGCTTCGCAGTTGGCGGCCGAAATGAGCATGCGTCCCTCGCAAGATGCCCCCATGTGCATGCAATGCGGGGTAGCGATGCAACGCGCTGGGTCGTGCTACGTGTGTATCGATTGTGGCTCCACCAGTGGGTGCTCTTAATGGCTGTTCTGCGGTTTTCTTTTGGAACCATGGGGTCTGGTAAGTCCACTCTGGCTTTGCAAATCCACCACAATTTGGCTTCTCGGGGGCTTCAAGGCTTGCTGTGCAGTCAGTTGGATCGAGCGGACGGAAAAGTGTCAAGTGCCCTTGGGGTTTCGGCCGATGCGGTAGAGGTGGGGCCGCTGCTCAACCTTTTTGAACTCGCGGTAGCCATGAGCGACCGTGCTGCCGGTTTGGACTATGTGATCTGCGACGAAGCGCAGTTTTACCGGCCGGAACAAATTGAGCAATTGGCCCGCGTGGTTGATGAACTCAATACAGATGTGTACGCCTTCGGTTTGTTGACTTCTTTTCAAGGGGTGCTTTTTGAAGGAACCCAGCGTTTGCTTGAATTGGCTGATGAATCGGTAGAGGTACAAGTTGAGGCCCGTTGCTGGTGCGGGACCCGCGCTACCCATAACGCTCGATTGGTAGATGGGGTGCAGGTTTACGATGGCACGTTGATGGTGGTCGACAAACCCGATAATCAGCAAGTGACGTATGAGTTGCGGTGTCGACGCCACTGGTTAGCCGGTGATAGCGGCTCCCAAAGCACCCGAGTGGTGACTGCGCATGTCAAGGTCATTGTCAATTAGCAAGCAAAGCGTTTTTGCTTGAGGGCGTTGTCTTTACCCCTTGGCTAATGATTGCACGGTTGCCCAAACCGTGTCCTCTAACGAAACATCGGCGGGGGCTACTCGGTTTGCGCCCGGCAAACGGGCTCCCTCTTGGTCGGTAATTGATTGGGCCAATGCGCTGAGTTGCTGAGCAAAGTTTTCGTGAAAACCGGCAGGGTCGATAATAATATAAAATTGCCCAAGATTATGAGGCAACCCTTCAGGGGTTTTTAGTGGAGGGACGTCGGTGCTGAGCCGAGAGCCGGTTAAAGCGCTGGCTAAAACCTCAACCATTAAACCAATGCCGTAACCCTTGTAGTGGCCGGCAGAGACGAGCGACCCGGCCAATGCTTCTTGGGGGTCGGTGGTTGGTTTTCCTTGGGCATCAAGGGCCCAGCCCAAAGGGATGTCTTCTCCAGCGGCTGCCGCCATGGTTATTTTTCCTAAGGCCACGGCGCTGGTGCTGAAATCAAATTGAAAAGCCACCCCGCCGGACCCATCAGGTGCCGCCATGGCAATGGGGTTAGTGCCTAACACAGGAACCGAACCCCCGGGGGGTGCTACTCGGGCCGACGCATTGGTGGCCCCGATAGCCAAGAACCCTTGCTGGGCAAGTTGTTCAGTGAAGTAACCCAGCGATGTACAGGTGTGGGTGTGTTCCACCGAAAAACCGCAAATACCATTTTGTTTGGCGGCTTTTATGGCAGTGGGCAGGCCAGCGGCGAAAGCTGCTTGGGCAAAACCAAGACGCCCGTCTACTCTTACTGCTCCTGGCCGGTCATGAGAAACTAAAGGAGTGACCGTGCCGTCGACTCTTCCGCTGCGGAGTTGCTGACAGTAACTCTCAACGTAGTAAAGGCCACAAATACGGTTGCCGTTTCCTTCGGCCACCCGCACCGCACGAGCCACTTGAGCAGCTACTTGGTTGCTGGCGCCGTGGGCCAGCAACGCTTGTTGGGTGGTTTGTTCTATCTCGTTAAGCGAAACGGTCAACATGGTTAAGCCTCCACCGGTTGGTTGGCGTCGAGGGTTGCTTCTGCGGTAAGAAAAGATCGAGCGATCTCCGTTAATGAAACCCAAGTTTTTTTATCTAAAGAAACCCCTTGGGCTAACGCCTGTTGCATCACGTTTGGGGTGGCGGAAGGGGTGGAGCCAGCCACTAACTCAAGGCCCGGGACTAAGTCGGTGCCGGTTGCTGCGGCATTCTGGTTTTCCCAAATAAACCCTTGGTTTCCTCGTTCGTTGAGGAGTCGGGCCAGCAAAGCAAAGAGGATTGGGTTGGCCCAAGAGAATTGGTAGCGGTTCGCCACCTGAAGTTCTTGCGCTGTTTTTAGGGTGGATACAAAAACTTCCGGGCCCTGGGCGGCCAGTTGAAGAAAAGCTTTTACCCCGTTTCCGTGGTGGACCTGGCAGTAAGTGATGTCTTGAGCGAGGCTGCTGGCCAAACTGGCTTCGCACGACAACACTTGGCTGGCTTGAGCAACCACGTCAACGATTTCACGAGGGGCCACCAGCACTAGGTCTGTGGTCATGCCATGACCTCTGCAAATATTCGCATCCAGTTGCCGCCTAACACGGCGTGGCGTTCCGCCGGTAAAAACCCGGCGTCTTCAAGGCCTACCCCGAGCGATCCAAAGTCTTCGGGTCCTTGAAACCAGTCGGGCCATGGAGGAAAAGCCGGTACGGCATCAGGGTTTTCTGGGCGGTCCCAGCGACCGTTGCGCATCCAGCCCAAAGCATTGGGTTCCCACCCCACTACGGCGTCGCTCCCAATAGCCACGTGGTCGATGCCGATGAGTTCAACAAGGTCGGCCATCATTTGCCCCCATGTTTGGCGAGGCACATCGGCTCCGCCCAAGAAAAGCGGGTAGAGGGTGCAGCCAATAACCCCGTGATGCTCAGCGAGGACTTTTAACAAGTCGTCTGGCTTGTTGCGTGGGGAGTCGCAAAAACTAAACGGGTTTCCGTGAGTTACGGCCACTGGTTTAGACGAAGCGGTAATGGCCTCAAGGCCGGTGCGGTTTCCTACGTGGGAGAGGTCAATGAGCACCCCAGCCTGGTTAAGAGCAGTAACCATGCGTTGGCCTACCCGGGTGAGGCCGCCGTCTTCAGGTTCCCAACAACTTGACCCTAAATGGTTGGCCACGTTGTAGGTGAGTTGTACTACTCGGATGCCGACGTCCGCAAAAATGCCGGCCATTTCGGGGTCGTCGCCCAACATGGAACTATTTTGAAAACCTAAAAGGATGCCCAGCACGTTGTCTGCTTTGGCGGTTTGCATTTCTTCGATGCTGCCCACGATGCGCACTAGGTCAGCGTTTTGCCGAGCAAAATGACGCCAATCAGCGATGCGGGTCATCGCTCCGGCGGTGTCTTCCCAAACGCCGCAGGTGGCGTGCACAATGTTTATGCCCCCCGAGCGGACTTGTTCAACAACCGAACGGTCCCAATTGTTTATTTCTAAGCCGTCAATGATCATTGGTTTCTCCTGAGGGGCAAGGGGGCCAGACCCATTGGTCGGTTAGCCCGGTTGAAAGGTCGGTGAGGCGTGGAGCCCCCTGGAACAAGGTAACGCGCAGCCAGTCGGTGGACTGTGGGGTGAAGTTGTCCATGCCGTACATAGCGAGTTGAAAGCGTTGCAGGTTTAACGGCAAATGGTCTTGAGCGCAAACGTTGTCGCGGGCTTCGCCGTAAGGGCCGAGGTCGTCGACCAATCGGTCAATGGCTAGCCCATGGTGAGGAAATTCTTGGCGAAAGGTGTCGAGGGCCAGCGCCGGGTCGGCCGTCGTAAGGTCTTGTTCTAATCGGTGTAAACGCAGGAGAAGGTCAATGGGTACTTCACGGTGTTCGGGGTCTACGAAGCGACGGTTGGCTCGTCGTGGTTCGGCGGTGTTGTCAGAAACCGCCCACCAATAATGGTCGGCATGAGCGTTTTTGACCCCGGTTTCTTCTAGCCAAGAATATTTTTGCTCAAGAAGGGCGCAAGCTTCGCCGACGGTAAGGGCCGTGGGCGGTGGGGAAGATTCTTCGGTGAGTAGCAATTGGTCGATGAGTTCGTCGGGGGTTTGGTCGAGTTCTAAAAGCAAAGACACGACGAGTTCGGTGGCTTCTGGGGGTTGTTGTTCGGCCCAGCGGTAAAGAGCGTCGTAGGGGAGTGGTTCAGCTTTTAGTTCTTCCCATACGCCGGCAACCTCTTGAACTCTTTGGGCGAGCCAACCTGGGCCGCGCCAAGGGTGGCGGTCTTCGCCGCCTAGCGAAGAAAAATGCTGCGCAGCCCGGTTGAAACATTTTTCTAGGGTCAAGTTGTCTGGTGACGACCCCGTTTTGCTGCGGACTTTGGCCAGCGCTAATTCACGCACTCCGACCCAAGCGTTCATGATTTTGGGGTGGCGGACTGCCCAAGGAACTAGCCCTAAACCGGTGGCGTTGCCTACCCCAAAGAAGCAGCGCCACTGTGAGTCAAAGGCCACCGCGGTTTCTGGGCTTTTGACTTGAGCGCAGTGTTCAACGGTGTCATACCCGACCTCGCGAAATAGCCAGGCGGCGAGAAACTGCGCTCGATAGGGGGCAGCAAGCGGGTGGTTTTTTTCGAAACTCAAAAACGACCGTAAGCCAAATTTGCCGTTTCCATAAAACGCCGTGCTACGCAGCAGGTATCCAGCGTCTGCCGCTTGGTCAACTGGTGGCTGACGACCGGCGGCGAGGTGTCCAACGATTAGATCGTAAAAGCGCACGCTGCGGTTACCGCGAGCCAACACCAGTACCCGTGGGTCGAATCGGCCGTCTTCTTGAGCAGGAACCTCGGTGGACAGCAATGTAAAAAGGTCGTCGGTAAGCGGCCCTTCAATAAGCGCTGCAGAAATCTCCCAAGCATCAGCGATTACCCGGTCGGTGTGTTGGGATTCGTCCAAGGTGGTGGTGAAGGCCACGAAATGAAAAAGGTACCCTTCGGCTTCTATGCGATAAACGAGATGACCGCGGCCTTGCTGGTCAAGGTCGCTCGTTATCTGTTCACCTTGCCAATGGTGGTCTTGGGCTCGTCGCAGCATTGAGCGGCTAAAACTCAGTCGGGTTTGCCGAGTAGCCCCTAACCATTGGGGGGACGCTACTTGTTTCGCAGGGCGTAAATCACCAGCTGTTTGCTGCAATAACTCGTTGAGAAGCGGGGTGGCGGTCACGGTCAGAATCTAGTTGATAAACATTCTCTTGTCCCGCTCGGAAGCCGCACCGCTAAGCGAGGTACCCTGCATATATGAGCGACTACCGACCTCCTCTTGCTGACATTCGGCTGGCTTTGCAATCCATTAGTGATTTAGAAAGCATTTGCGAACTACCCGGCTTTGACCATGTAGACCCCGAAACAATCGACGGGTTGCTTGATGAGTTTGGCCGTTTTGTGGCTGAGGTTGTTGCCCCCACTGATCGGGTGGGAGACCTTGAAGGTTGTTCGGTAAAAGACGGGGTGGTCACTTTGCCCCAAGAGTTCCAGACCGCTTGGGATCAGTTTGTGGCCGCCGGGTGGGCCACCCTTTCCCAAGACCCCGAATACGGGGGCGGCGGTTTTCCAAAAGCGGTGCAAACCGTGGTGACAGAAATGTTGGGCTCCGCTAACCGGGCATGGTCTATGGGCCCCATGTTGACGGTGGGGGCGGTGGAGGCTTTGCATGCCTTTGCCACCGAAGAACAAAAAGAAGTGTTTCTTCCGAAAATGATTACCGCAGAGTGGTCGGGCACCATGAACTTGACCGAACCCCAGGCGGGCTCTGACGTGGGGGCTTTGACGACCAAAGCAGAACCGCAACAAGACGGCACTTGGCGTATTTTTGGCACCAAGATTTTCATTACTTTCGGCGAACATGAACTCGCCGAAAACATTATTCAAACGGTGCTGGCCCGTACCCCAAATAGCCCCCCGGGAACCAAAGGCATCTCGCTGTTTATCGTCCCTAAATATCTGGTCAACGAAGACGGCAGTTTGGGAGAGCGCAACGATTATCAGTGTCTTTCGCTTGAACACAAACTTGGCTTGCATGGCAGCCCTACTTGTGTGATGTCTTATGGGGAATCAGGTCAAGGCGCAGTGGGTTACCTTTTAGGTGAAGAACATCAAGGAATGCGTTACATGTTCAAAATGATGAACAACGCTCGCCTGGGCGTGGGGGTAGAGGGTTTAGCGGTAACCGAGCGCGCCTTGCAGTTGGCTGCTGATTACGCTCAGGAACGAGTTCAAGGCCGAGCGGTGGGTAGCCCGGCCGGGCAACCGTCGCCCATTGTGGACCATGCTGATGTGCGACGCATGTTGCTCACCATGCGCTCTTACACCGACGCCATGCGTAGTTTGCTGTACCTCAACGCAGCGTGCCTTGACATAGCGGCTCGCCACGACGACCCGACTGCGGCGCAAAAGGCTTCCGACCGGGCGGAACTCCTTACCCCGATCTCCAAAGCTTGGTGTACCGATGTGGGTTGTGAGATGACCTCGTTGGGTATCCAAGTTCATGGTGGCTACGGGTATATCGAAGAAACTGGTGCCGCACAGCATTTCCGTGATGCGCGAATTTCTCCGATTTACGAGGGCACCAATGGCATTCAAGCCTTGGATCTCATCGGCCGTAAACTCCCCATGAACGGGGGGCAGGTAATGAACGATCTGCTGGCCGATATTGAAGCAACTATTAAAGAGGCCGACCAGGCAGGCCCAGATTTTGTTGCCATGGTTGTTGGCCTAACCGATGCTTTGGCTGCCACGCGAGAAGCTAACCAGTGGATTACTGACCAGGGTACGGATCGCCCGAACGAGGTAATTGCTGGCGCTACCCCTTATTTGCGCATGTTCGGTCAACTAGTCGGCGGTTGGCTGGTGGTGCGTCAAGCGCTTTTTGCCCAAGAAAAGTTGGCCGATGGCGCCGGAGGTTCAGAGGATGACCATTTGGCGAGCAAAATTGTTTTGGCGCGTTTTTATGCGCAACAACTCTTGCCGGTGGTGCGGGCGCAACTTTCGTCGGTTACCGCCGGGGCCAGCGATCTTTATGCGATGGCTGCTGATGGGTTCGCCAACTAATGGGCTTCCTCGCTTTTTTGCCGAGCCCGAGCCGCGGTTCAATTGATCTTGGCTTTTTAGAGTTGCGGGCCTACGGGATGATGATCGCTCTCGGGGTGGTGGCTGCGGTGTGGGTGGCGCAGAAACGTTGGGTGGCCAAAGGCGGCCACCAAGATGACATTACGGCTATCGCATCGTGGGCTGTACCAGCCGGGTTAATTGGCGCCCGGGTCTATCACGTGGCTACCGATTGGAAGCGTTATCAAGGCAGTTGGGGAGATGCGGTAAAGATTTGGGAAGGCGGCTTGGGTATTCCGGGCGGTTTGGCGGCCGGGATAATTGTCGGCGTGTTGGTGGCTCGCCAACGGGGTATTTCTCCGTCGGGGATTCTGGATGCGGTAATTCCGAGTTTGCCGATAGCGCAAGCCATCGGTCGTTTAGGAAACTGGTTTAATCAAGAACTTTTTGGCGGCCCCACCGATTTGCCGTGGGGTTTAAAAATTGATGCGGCGCATCGACCAACAGAGTTTGTTGATGTGGCTACTTTTCACCCGACGTTTCTTTATGAAGGCCTCTGGAACCTCGCCTTGGCTTGGTTTTTGATGCGGGTCGATGCTCGGCGGATGCTCAAACCAGGTCACCTCTTGGGGCTCTGGATTTTCGGTTATGGCCTTGGTCGTCTGTGGGTGGAGGCTTTGCGTATCGACCACGCATCGCTCATTGCTGGGGTTCGGGTCAACATATGGTTGAGCATGATTGCTTTAGCAGTCGGGGCTTTTATCACCCTAAAGGGCCGTCAAAAATTAGGTTCTGGTAAGTAGCTATGGATGAAAATAGCTCACCTAATCGGCGTATCAAACGTACGTTTGCTTTTCTTGACCTTTCAGGATTTACGCATTTCACCAACACGGAAGGCGATGAGGCAGCCATGGAGTTGCTTATTGGTTTTCGCGAGTCGGTGCGGCGGGTGGCTTCTTTGCGGGGGGTCCGTATAGCCAAATGGTTGGGCGATGGAGCCATGTTGGTGGGGGTAGAGGCCGAAGAAACGGTAGAGGCAGTGATCGCTATGGAGGGGCTTGTTGACTTCTCTCAGTCACCGTTGCCTATGCGCGCTGGCATTGCCGAGGGCTACGTGTTGTTGATTGATGGGGATGATCATGTGGGGGCTCCAGTCATTCTGGCCTCAAGGCTTTGTGACCTTGCAGAACCGCACCAAGTGCTGGCTCCCGCTGATTTGGTAATTAAATTGATGGTAAATACTGCTGCTCGCAAAATCGGGTTGCGGTCTCTTGATGGTTTTAGCGATCCGATTGAGGTAGTGCAGTTGTCTTCGCTTGAAAAGTTTAAAAACCCTGGTGAACAGTGACCCCGTTTGAAAAAGAAGTTGCTCGGGTGCTGGAGGGGCTGCAACCGGGCGAGGTGTTGGCTTACGGTGAGGTAGCGGCAGAAGCAGGTTTCCCGGGGGCGCATCGTGCAGTAGGGCGTTTTTTAAAAACCAATCCAGGGTTTACTTGGTGGCGGGTCGTCACTGCTTCTGGCCGGTTGGTGCCGGGTTTAGAAAACGAACAAACCCGTCTTTTGTGTGCCGAAGGAGTAACCATCACCAACGGCCGCGTCGCCCCCACAAGTTCGTGACGTGGAGTCAGACCCCACGTCACGGGTAAGAAGCCGGGTCAAGGTGGCCTTGAGGTAGAGTAAAGAGGTCTATTGAGAAGTGTCGACTGCTGGATTGTTCGACCTCAATAGGTTCGTCACCCATGAAGAGCGGTGGCGGTACCTGTCAGAGTGGCGGGTGACGAACCCGGTGGCCTGGCTACCGAGAAATTAGGAAGCATGTCCACCAATGAGTTCGCGGCCCTCGGAGTAGATCCCGATATTGTCGAGGCCCTTTCAGAGCGGGGAATCACCTCGCCGTTCGATATTCAAACCATGACTATCCCTGACAGTTTGTCGCGGCGAGATGTCTGCGGGAAAGCCAAAACCGGCTCTGGAAAAACCTTGGCCTTTGGCATTCCCTGTGTGCAACTTATGTCTAAAGCCCAACCTGGGCGCCCCACTGCCCTTGCTTTGGTGCCGACCCGCGAGTTGGCTGTGCAAGTTTGTGCCGAACTCGAACCTTTGGCTGCAGTTCGTGGCCTTCGGGTACAAGCTATCTACGGCGGCGCCCCCATTGAGAAACAAATCGCTGCCTTAAACAAAGGGGTGGAGTTTATTGTGGCCACCCCCGGTCGTTTGATCGACCTGATAGAGCGAAAAGAAGTTTCTGTTGCTGCTTTAGAGTTGGTCATCGTTGACGAAGCAGATCGAATGGCCGATATGGGCTTTATGCCGCAGGTTGAATGGGTTCTCCGTGGGGTAGAAGGAAAACACCAGACCATGTTGTTCTCAGCCACCCTCGACGGCATGGTGGGCAGCCTCATTAGCCGGTATCAAACTGACCCGGCCATGCATGAGGTGGCCTATGAAGAGGTATCAGTTAAAGAAATGCAGCACCGCTTTTTGACTGTGCACGAAATGGACCGGATCAAAGTGGCGGCCACCATCATCAACGCTTCTAACCGCACCATTGTTTTTTCTCGCACCAAATGGGGGGCTGATAAGTTGGCCGCCAAACTAAACGATGCCGGTGTTTCTGCCGCTCCCATTCATGGAGATCTACGTCAGTCGCAACGCGAGAAATCTTTGAAAGATTTTGCCAGCGACAAGGTGCAAGCCTTGGTGGCTACCGATGTAGCGGCCCGCGGTATCCATATTGATGACGTTGACGTGGTAATTCACTACGACCCACCTTCTGACGCAAAAACTTATGTGCACCGTTCGGGCCGTACCGCTCGAGCCGGCGAATCTGGTGTGGTGGTCAGTTTGGTTCTCTGGAACGAAGAAATGGAAGTCCGGAAGTTGATGCGCCGCTTAGGTATGAAGTACCCCTTCGTGGAAATATTTTCTAATGATGAGCGGCTAAAAGACTTAGCTGCTTGGGATCCCGCTGAGGATGCCGCTTAACCCCAGCATGACGGCAGAGTAATTGTCTGCCCATCTGGAGACTAAATGGCCTACACTTTGGCCAAGACATTATGAGAGGTCCAGTTTCGGCTGGATCCGGCAACCTGGGACGGACACCCAAGGTGCCCGCTTGCCTTCTAGGCAAGGATGTGGTTCGTAAGAACAACAAAGTGTCCGGGGTCAGCAAATGCAGGCTCCCGGTCGCCGGGTTCCGGTGGTTCGTCTCACCAAAACATGACTGACCCCACCCACGGCATTTCTTCCGAGCCTGACTCGACTAAACCAGCCAGCAGTCGGCGTCTGCGTAGCGTCGACCTGCCGGTTACTGGTGCATGGCAAAAGGGTGACCCGGTGGGCGACCGCCAGTTTGTGGTAATTAACGAAGGGCGCCCGTTTGCTTTAGAAGGCGGCGGAACCCTCGACGAAGTCACCATGGCCTACGAAACCTGGGGCACTTTGTCGCCGCAAGCCGACAATGCGGTATTGGTGTGCCACGCTCTGACTGGCGATGCTCATGTCTTTGGTGAAGCCGGTAAAGGACACAAAACCCCTGGCTGGTGGAACGGCGTGGTCGGCCCAGGGCAAGCTTTGGACCCCGCTAAGCATTTCATTGTTTGTATCAACGTGTTGGGGGGTTGCCAAGGGTCAACCGGCCCGGCTTCGCCTAACCCAATAACCGAGTTGCCTTATGGCTCGGCTTTTCCGGTGGTCACAACCCGAGACATGGTCCGGGCTCAAGTTGGGGTAGCCGACCATTTGGGTATCGACCAATGGAAGTTAGTTATCGGCGGCTCAATGGGCGGAATGCAAGTTTTGGAATGGGGGATCATGTACCCCGACCGGGTGGGGGCGCTGGCTCCGCTAGCTACTGCTTTGGCGGCCAGTCCTTGGCAAATCGGTTGGAGCGCCGCCGGCCGCAACGCTTTGGTTTTGGACCCTCAGTTTCTTGGCGGCGACTATTACCAACAGGAACTTGGTCAAGGCCCACATAACGGGTTGGCGGTAGCTCGTTCTATCGCTCAGATTCATTACCGTAGTGCGGGGTCTTTTTCTGAACGTTTTGGCCGGGAGGTAGCGAACCCTCGCAGCATCTACGGCTTGTGGGACCAGTTTCAGGTGGAGTCTTATTTGGATTACCACGGCGAAAAACTGGTACGCCGTTTTGATGCCAACAGTTACTTGGTGCTTAACCGGGCCATGGATCTTCATGATGTGGCTCGCCAACGAGGAAGCGTGCACGAAGCCGTCTCAAGGGTGGCTCGGGTACCGGTAATGACCCTCAGCATTAGCTCTGACTTTTTGTATCCGGTAGAACAGCAAAAAGAAATTTACGAAGCGGTGCAAGCAATAGGTGGCCAATGCACGCAGTATGTGGTCGAAAACGATGACGGACATGACGGGTTTTTAACGGCCACCCACGAAGTATCAACGCATATAAAGCATTTTTTAGAGGAGATTTCCTAATGGCAGAAAACAATGAACAACCACTTGATTTGCGGACCCGTGCGGTTATGGCGGGTCGGGCAGAGGGCGAAAACTCATTGGCTCCGGTGCTCTACCCGTCGTCGGTCTTTACCTATGACTCCGTAGAAGAAGGACAAAAACTTGCTACCTCGTTGGCTCCGGAACGCTTTTACACGCGTTACGGGAACCCCACCATTAATGCGTTTGAAGAAGCGGTGGCCGACCTCGAAGGGGCCGAAGCGGCTCGAGCGTTTTCGTCGGGCATGGGGGCCATGAGCACGGTGGTGATGGGGCTGTGTTCTTCGGGCGACCATATTGTGGCTCAGCGCCAAATCTATGCCGGGACACAGCTGTTGTTGCAATCGGTGTGCCCCCGTATGGGCATTGACGTGACGTTTGTGGACGGCACCGCAGAAGGTGCTTTTGCCGATGCGGTTATCCCCGGTAAAACGATGCTGGTTATTGCCGAAACACCGGCTAACCCACGCCTAGATTTGGTGGACCTTGAAGCGCTGGGGGCGCTGAGTGGCCCTATGACCGTGGTGGATTCTACTTTTGCTACCCCGTTGGGTCAAAACCCGTTGGCTTTTGGGGTGGATTTAGTTTTGCATTCGGCCACCAAAGGCATCGCGGGTCATAACGACGCCACCATTGGGGTGGTGGCCGGCAGCCAAGAGTTGTTGGCTTGGTTGTGGAGTTTTGCCGTGTTGCACGGGGGTAATGCTTCGCCGTTCGATGCTTTGAATGCGCTTCGTGGTTTGCGTACCTTGGGGGTGCGTCTTGATCAGCAAGCAGCTACGGCGCTGCATTTGGCGCAGTTTTTAGAAAGCAACCCAGGGGCCTGCGAGGTGCGGTATCCCGGTTTAGATTCTCACCCGCAACGAGCGTTGGCTAAGCGCCAAATGAATTCAAACGGTTCGTTGTTGACTTTTGATTTGGTGGGCGGGGCAGAGGCTGGCCAAAAGTTTGTGGAGGCTACGAAAATAGCTTGGCAAGCCACTTCGTTGGGAGGGCCAGAGACGTTGGTGACCCACCCGGCGAGTACCACCCATGTCAGCTTGACCCCTGAGGAGCTTGCGCTTTCGGGTATTGGTCCGGGCACGGTGCGGGTGTCGTGTGGTCTTGAGCAGGTCAACGATTTGCAAGCCGACTTTGTTCAAGCGTTGGCTGCAACAGAGGGGTAAGCCCCATGCCAGAGATTTTAGAAATTGAGGTCTACCGCCGGTTAGCCGAGCAAGTGGTGGGTCGTACCGTGCATTCGGTGCAGGCCCCGGACACTTGGTTTATTAAAGGCGGGGCCACCCCGGAGTCGGTGTCTGCTGCTCTGGTGGGCCGACGATTTACTGAGGCTCGGCGTATTGGCAAGTTGTTGTTGCTGGATTCTGGCGGGCCTACGTTAGGTCTACGTTTTGGCATGACGGGTCGTTTGTTGGTGGATGGTCAGGCAGCCATTGAGCATTTGGAATGGGGAAGCCGAAGGTTTAACCCGGCGTGGCATCGTTTTGGTTTAACGTTTACGGGGGGCGGCCAGTTGATTATGGATGATCCTCGACGTTTTGGTGGGGTAGAAATAGCTCCTGATGAAGCAGCCTTAGGTCCCGATGCGTGGACTCTGGGGGTTGGGGGTTTACGCCTGGCTTTGTCGGGTGGCCGAGGTCCGTTAAAAGCACGGTTGTTGGATCAATCTCGCATCGCCGGGTTGGGCAATTTGTTGGTTGATGAAATGTGTTGGCGAGCTGGTTTAGACCCCCGTCGGCCGGCCGGTTTGTTGAGCGATCAAGAGAGCAAAGTGCTGGCTCGGGTAATGCGCCAAGTGCTCAACCAGTTGGATAAGCGTGGGGGTTCGCACATGGGAGAATTGTTCGAACACCGCCATCCTGGTGCTTGTTGCCCTCAAGAGGGTGAGCCGTTGGTAAAGGCCACTATTGGTGGGCGAACTACTTGGTGGTGCCCGCAGCATCAGCAGTAACGGGTTTGTGGGACTATCCTGAAGATTCGGAGAGGGAGCAAGTCACTATGAGCCTTGGGGCAAAACGAAAATCAGGCGGGCTTAGGTTTGCTACAGCTTTGCTTTTTACCGGTTTGTTTTTGGTTCCTTCGGTTGGCGCGCAGGTAACCACCGTAGAGACGATTCCTTCTGCGGTAGATGCAGAGGGAAAAACGGCCAACGATCGGGTGAATGAAATTGTGCTGACCTTGCGCCTAATTGCTGGGGGAGTGGCTATGGGTGCGGTCGGGTTTTGGTGGCACACTCGCCCCACGCAGCGATGGCAAGCGGCGGTTGACCGAGGCGAGGTAGACGGTACCGTTTCGGCGCCGAAACAGAAAAAACCGTTATTGCGAGAAAGTAATACTGAACCGAGGCCCCGGAGCGAGGCGAAATCTTCGAGAGAGCTTCTGTCAAATTCTATGAGCCGTGAAGTACCTGGTAACGATGCCGATGAAGGAGCAACTAATCATGTCTGAGGAGTTAGATGTTGAGGCCATGTTGGAGCGTTTTCGTGAACGCTCGGCGGCGGTACGGAACCGGAACCTGCCCCCAATTGGTGGGGATGAGCGAAAAATGTTTATTGAACAAGCGCAAAATGATTTTCAAGATTTTGCCATTATCGGCGATGCCCAGTCGACTTTTGAAGATGGCGTGTTGACCTTGCGTATTGATTTAAGGCCGTCAGTCGACTCAACGTCGTAAGCGGCCGAATCGGCTTTTAGGCCGATAAGGTAACGACGCAATGCGGACGTAGCTCAGCTGGTAGAGCATCACCTTGCCAAGGTGAGGGTCGCGGGTTCGAATCTCGTCGTCCGCTCCATATGAAAACATAGTCTGAGCAGGGCATTTGACCTGTAAAGGCTGTAGATTACATGCGTGTAGTTTATGCATTTTGTTGCACAAAGTAAAGGCCAAATCGTTTCTTCTGCCTCTTTTTAACGGCCAGGGACGAAAGTTTTTATTTATTTATTCAACAATTATTGACGATGTTGGTGACCAAATATGGTTCGTCGCTGACAGAGTTACATCCCCTGACCGGTCGGGGAGAGCGACGGTTGCTGTGACAATGACCCAGGTATCTGAGTTTGATGTGTCGATGGTCCAGGCGACAGGGGTTTCGATGAGGAGTGGCCCTACGAAGATCGCTGACTGGTTTGCGTCTAAAGAATAGTTGTTGGGGAGGTCGCTTGACGAGAGGCCGTCAACGAGGTCTGCCCACGAGTTGGTTGCGATTTGAGCTACCTGACCATCTAGGGCAGCCAGAGCTTCGGAACGCATTTCTGAATCAGCAGCCGCCAGGGACAGGCGAGCAGCGGTTACCAAAACCATCGCGGCGACAATCGAAAAGATCACAATCGATGCGGCGGCTTCTAACATGCCAACACCTCTGCGGCGCATCATGACAGTTCCCCAGTGTCCGTGGAGTACAACGCAGCCGCTGTGCAGATTGTTGGCGTGGGTGTTACTACTTGAGCTTCCGCTATGCCTTTTTGGGTGCTAGACGGATTCCACGGATTAGAGGTTTCGATGTAGACGCAAGTGCCGTCGGCCAGAGCAGAGACAACCAGGACAGGGGAGGCGGCGTTTACCGAAGAGTACGCTGTGACCGTTGCGAGGTCGATGTTGAGTAAACCAGGTAACACAGTCAAGTCGCTAGTGAAGCCACTACGGTTGCTGAGAGCGTAATCGTGTTCAGCTAACGCCACAGTTTGTAGATCTACTTTGGAGACAGCAGAGCGATGCAGTACGTCGTCAGTGTTGATGCGTCCCCAGAGTATCCCTGAGACGATGCCCATGAGGAGAAAAACAACGACTGCTTCCATGAGAGCAAAACCACGGTTACGTGTTTTCATGCGGTAAACCCCCAGCGAGCATGCAAAGTTGCGTCGAGGTCGAGTTCTTTCGTAGAGCCGACCAGCAAGGAATCCAAAGCTACAGAGGTGCCCAGTTTGTGTTGAAGAGTTTGAACTGCGTCTGGGTGCTCGTCGGCCCAGGCGTGAAGGGCCGTGGTGAAAGCATCCCGGTTATCGTTGGTGTAGAAGGAGTACCCGTCTTCGAAGCCAAAAGTAACGACTGTGGCTTTGGAGGCAGCACAAGTTGTTCGTGACTTAGGTGCTGATCCAGTAATGATTCTGCCAGTGGTTGACCGAGGAGGGACTTGTGGTTCATTGGCAGCAGCAGAAAATATTGAATTTCGGCCGCTCGTTACTGCTATTGATCTCGGATTTCCCTATGAGGGTCCTTAGTGATTTATTTTACTAATCAACTATTTGTACCTTCATTCCTAAAGTGACATGCTCTAAAAAAATTTCAATATCTTCTGGTTTCATGCGGACGCAGCCATTTGAAACTTTTCCTCCTATTAATTCGGGAGACGAAGTGCTATGTATAGCAATTGCTGGCCTCTTGCCTCCAAAATTGTCTAAAACTTCTGAGTGTTGATTTAGCCCAAAGATACGGTCACCATAACCTTGACTGAAGTAAACAGAAGAGGTTGACCGTTCCCAAAGATAATCAATGACCGCATCAATTAGAGGAGTTGGAGAGGAGTCTTTCCCGATCGCTACCGGAGCTTCAGCCAGAACCTTATTGTTTAAATTCTTACATGCCATTAAAGGCACTTCAGATAAACCAAAAACAGAACACTCTTTTGACGTAATTACTTTTGCTGTCCGCTCGGATAAATCAATGACTATTTTCTTATCACTATAAAAAATGTCTACGTCTTTAGATAAAATCCATGCCTTTGACCCATTTGGTAAACGAGGAAGTATTACTTCTAAATATTTGCCCTTTACCTCGCCAGTTGTTTGCAGCGTACGAAACCCTTCAAACGGCCCGGGGTTAGTTAATCCTTCTGAATATATAGCGTCAGGATCAGGGGAAAAATAAAAATCTAGAACCGGAATCTTTTCTTTGACTATTGCGTATCCAGAAACCGTCGGGATAGTTAACGAAATTTGACTATTTATTTCTGTATCTTCGACTGGTGATTCACTTTGTTGCTGAATTTCAGAAGGAGTAGTTATTAAAGGCAAGGAACTGGTAGCGACTATCTCTTCAATTAAATTCTCACCAGTAACTAATATCGGTCTTTCGGGCTTGCTGCAAGAAGAGAACCCAAAAATAAGTAAGGAAAGAAAAAAGAATGAAAGAAATTTACGGTATTTGAGCCTCATAGCAATTAAAAATTATCCCTAATTTTATGTGGATGTAGTTCAATGGTAGAACCTTAGCGTTGGGGCATAATCAACGACCGGTCATCTTTGGTTGACTCTTCAAAAGAAGTAAAGGAAGCTCTTGGAGGTTCAACTAGGTCAGTCATTTGCACTCCCAACTAAATTAAGCGTTCTTAATTTCAGTTTAGGTCAAAGACGAGAAAATTTGATTGCCGGGCTTACATGTTTGGTTACTGGCTTCCACCTAGGTTATGGAAGAAGCCAGCAACCAAAATGACTTAATTAGCCGGTAGGTAATGGCATTTCTGGACAGGAAGAAGCAGGAGAAGGAGCAAATACTCTTGGCTCAGTTTCTGCTGAATAGTAGGTGGTTCCTGATACGGAAAGAGACCAAGCTACATACCATTCTTGACCGTTGCTGACTTGGAAATTTACTGCCTTTTGTTCACCAGCATCAATGAGAACTTCTTTGGTATTGGATGGTTCTCCATCAATAAAGAGCACTAGTGTTGCCAAGGCATTCCAACCAGATTTTTCGTTATTTAGAACCATGTTTATGGATTCTGAACCACAGTTTGGAGCAGTTGTTAAACCAAAATTGAGTTCGTAAGGGCAACTAATTGCCATTGTAGATTCAATTACTATGGATGCAGTGATTGATTTACCACCGGTGCTTAATGCGGTTGCGAGTATTTCAACACTGATCATTTTGCCAGGATCTGGGACAGGAATATCTATGCGGTAAGCATCGAGAGACCCTTCTCCTACTTCCTGTGTAGTAGAAAGTGCATCAAGTTTCGCAGCTGATGTAGTTGAACCATCAAAAACATCTACCTGGAAACTCGCATGGAAATCTGACCGAGAATTATCAAGAGTTAATTCAACAATTTTCGGATCAGCACCACATTGTGCAACCAGAGTCACTGTTGGATCAAAGGTCGTAGGTTCACCCTCACAATCTGTATACACGGATTCAGTTACGGCACTCCAGCCAGATTGATCGGCATGAAGGGATTTGATCCGCACCTCATATTCCATTCGTTTTTCGCCAGTCTCTGTGATGAAGACTTCTTTATCGAAACCGGCGGGGAGAGTTTCCCAATCTATAACTGTTGTTTCATTCTTTTCAAAATCAATCGCTACAAGCTTGTATCGAACATCCACTTCAGAATCACTGTTATTTACTGTGAAACTTACAAAGGCATCATTATCTACACCACATGCAAAGGTCATAGAAGTTGAAGGAGAAAAATCCGGACATGTTGTTACCGGAAACACGAGTGCAGCTCCAAAAACATCGTTTAGAGAATAAACGCTGATCGCGATCGGTTCATTTTCAGCCAGGGTAAGAGTTTCGGTATACGTGGCACCCGGAACAACATTGGTTCGATTCAGATTGAATACGTCCACGCCTCCGGCGACACTGGTGATTTGTACCGTGTTCCCATCGGTCACTGGATCAGAGTTATTAGTTGTAAGCGTGGAATTAGAGTTATCTACTGTGAAGGTAACGGTGACTGCATCGTTTGATGCGCAGGCAATAGTTCCACTAATTGTTGGTGCGAAAACAGGTTCCACACAGTCCAATGTCATATCGTCTGTGGCCGATTCTGGAATCCGATAAGGTCCGAAGCTTCCAGCAGTAGCGCCAGCGACTTCCCATTGAATACCCCACGTAGAATCCTCTGGAATATTTAAATCCGCGTTGGTTAACGTAACAGTTCCAGCTGCTGGAACAGCTTGAGTGATTGATGTTTGGTTCACGCCATTCATAATTGGTGTAATAGTGAAATTCGCTATCTGATTTGATTCAGTGTTATCCAGAACTACCGAGACGCCGTCACCTGCACAATCGGTTTCTGCTTGGACTTGGACACACAAAACGTTGATCGCGTCATTAGCAGACTGATTCAAAACCACTTCGCTGTAATCAGTTGAATTGACAACACTATTTAAAGAGCCTTGTCCCTCAATTACAAGATAAAGCAACGTATCTGCCGCAGGGATCGTGATTCCGGTTGCATACGCGGTAGGTCCAACTCCAGCTGCAACTACCTGTGATGCTGACTCTGCTGTTATCTGAGTGACTGTTCCTAACGAATCAACAGTGTAAACACCAACAACAAAATTCGAATCAATATCTGAGGCACTGTTATCTAGATTTACAACAATGGTTCCGGCCGCACAATCAATATCGATAGTAGCGGTCGGGGTAAATACATAGTCTCCAACCACTCCTGCATCGGCTCGATGAACACTGCTGTCACAACTCACAGTAAAGGGTGACGACATGGAGTTGACTGCAGCTGATATTTCTGTATCCGAATCCAATACTGCTGTATTCACACTGTCAGGATTATTTTGAACGGTGTATCCAGCAGGGGTGAAACCAGTCGGCCAAGTTGCATCTGAATAATCAAACTCGGCTTGCCACGTAATTATGCCACCACTGTTGTCTTTACAAGGAAGGTTGGCTTCCCACTTATAATTCGTGTCATTCGTGCCGCCCATTACGGCATGATCCTCAAATCTCATTGCACCTGGCAAATGAACGACATTGCCAGCTGAATCCAAGTAGGGAGTTACGTTCGTGAACGTAACGTCATACCCGGTTACATGTGGTTCCGTTCCAGCTTCTACCGCAGTCCGGTTGCCGTCTTTGTTGAAATCAACCCACATGTATCCATAAACATCACCAAATTCAAGAGGGACGCTAAGAATCGAAACCGCACATCCCATACCATCGTTCTGGTTTGTTGCTGGAAGACCTCCCGCTTTAGAAAAAGTAACTTTTTGAGAGTTATCAGTGATATCAATAGAGTCAAGGTTTAATGTGACTACTGTTCCCGTATCTCCACCATTACTGGAAAAGAAAACTCCAGGAGCACCGTTGTTGTCTGTAACTTTGTAAGCCGCCCCGTATCCCTCATCAGGCATGGGTTTGCCGTCAGAAAATCCAAAACTAGCGAATTGCGTAATGATGTTACCGGCGACGTCATAAACATAGACACCTCCTGCTCCTCCGCTTACTGACTGTATTCCTATTAAATAGGTTTTTTCTCCCGAACCGAAATCATCCGTCACCGCAATCAGGTCTGCTCCTCTCATAGATGAGGCTCCGAGAGAAGGGGTAAGGGTCGGTATGTTTGCGTCGGTTATGTCCCAGTGATTTAGATTCGCCTGCGCATTGATTTGCGCTGCAGTAATCTTTGCTACAACGCCACCCGATGTCCAATAATAAAAGTTTCCATCATCGTCAAAAGTACCGTTGTTAGACCACCCACCTGCAGTTCCGTAGTTAGGTAGCTTGAAGACGTATTCAAATTTTTCGTCATCGAAACGAACTAGATATGACCTATCGTCTTCAAATCTGAGCAAGGCATATGCTTCATCTGTCGTGGGATGAATAGCAGTCCCATTTAAATATTCATAGTTGTTAGCAGCATTTCCATCACTTGACGTCCAAGTAAAAGGCATTTCCCAAAGAGTATTAAACCCACCTGCTGATGGATCTAACACAACTACCGCATAGGCCGTACTGTCTTCATTGAGCCGTACTTGTATCTGGCCGTTTACGTCAGGTGAGCTACAAGGAAACGGATCTATCGATGCTTCTTCAATGACTACACAATCAGTTGCATAGTAAGTAGTGGCGGTAGGTACTTCTCCTTTTTCACCAATCTCAAGTACGATCTGATCATTTGGGCTGACGTCCAAAGTAATGTTTTTTATAGAGTCATTTTCTGGAGAATCTGTCCCATGAGGAATCGTTGTGATGAAACTTTGAGTAAAACCATCAACGATTGCTCTGAAACTTGCGTCAACATTTGACATACTGTTATTTATCGCAACACCGATTTCGTATTTGTCTCCTACGGAGTTACAGGTACCAACGGTATGGTTTGCGTTAAAAATAGTTTCTTCAGAAAAATCCCCATCACAGGCTGCTGTATTGAGTGTGCCGCCGCTTGGAATCAGCTCTAAAATTTTGTTGCCATCGTTAGGATTTTTAACTTCGACAGACCATGTTTGATCTTTTTCGATATCAACAGTGAGAATCAACTCTCCCTGAGAACCATTTTTCTTACCTGGAACAGACATCTTGTGAGTTCCGTCTAACGTTGGGTTATAGGCAGAACCACTACTGAAATATTGACCTCCAGTAACAACTACATTGTTTACTTTTACAGTAATAAAAACATTTTGAGGGTTGTCTTCGCTATTAAAGATCGAAATCGGGAAAGTAGAACCCTTACCGTCCGGGTCAGCGAGGTTACAGTCCGGCGGCCACGTTGATGCAACAAGAGAACCTAAACGAGGTGGCGGGTCATTAGGACATCCTGCTCCATCGTTCTCAGAAGTTGCTGCAGTCTTACCAACATGAGTTACATCAAAACTGTTTCCACCCGTAATAGTAATATTTCCATCACTGTTCGGATCTGGCAGTTCAACCTGAATCATTTGACCAGACTTATTCGCCGTGAAATATATGTAAGTTTTATCGTCACCCAATTTGAAGTTATATGACGCACCAAACGTGTCTTTTTTAGCTTCTGCTTCTGCAGGTATAGATACACCAGAAATTTTGGCGGTACTCGGACCAGCAGCTTGACCTAAAAATACTGTTCCCGTTGTTCCAGAACTATCCGGATGAAGAGCGATCAGGTCATAAATTTGGGTTCCATTTACATCACTTTGCCCAGCACCAGGGCTATAAGAACCAGTCCAAGAAATCCCTTCCCTTATCCAAGAGAAATCTTTTGGCCCACCACGATCATTACCCGTTCGAGTTTCTTCTTTTTGAACAAGCGGGACCGCAGCCCCTTCTGCCCTATAGAGAAGAACGTTATAAGGCGCAGATTTAAAAAAGTTTCCACCCATCACTACTTTTGGCAGGCCGAGGAGAGCGGTCTCATAATAAGTAGCGGCATTAATATTCGTTGGGTTACCAGCCAACTCTGCGATTGCTCGCATCGTTCCAAGCTCACCCTCCGCGGGGGGAATTAATTGAACATAATATGCGGATCCCTTTCCATCTACAGGTTGAATCGCAACATACGCGTTTCCATAAGGATCCATAGCAAGTCCATTTACCTGCTCAAAGTTATTCTTTAAAAATGTGTTAGCAGAAAGTAATGTTTCCCCATTATCATTCTTTAATCCTCCATTAAGAGCTGGAGCCCAAGTACCCACAACATCATATTTTTCGGTGGCAGCGTTATATCTCGCTAGTTGTAAATGAATATGGCTCTCTGGGTTAATGTTCAGTGCTGTTACCTCTGAAGGAACTGCCCCATTACCATTAAACAAGTTCTTTGATTGTTTCGTAGAGTTCGCCCACATCATTTGATACGGGAAGCCACCACGCCCTTCAGAAGAACAAGTAAACCCAGTATCGGAAGGTAAATCTTCAACAGATGCACCCGCGGTACGAGTTGTTTGAGGAACAACAACGAGAAGTGTGGCCGCGACCGCGACAGCGAGAATCCCAAAAAATATGTTTCTTTGGAATTGTAAAAACTTACTAACTTTCAACATTGTTATTCACTTTCATTGTTTTCCTCGGAAGGATTTTCTTCGGTAGCCCATAAAGCGCGCTTTGACGAACCTTTTCGAAGGCTCGATTTCCGCGACTTTCGCTGTAAGTTTTTAACTGGTGTCATACTCAACTACCCCTTGCAATGAATTTAT
>DUCC01000001.1 GCA_012959995.1 Acidimicrobiia bacterium | reverse complement strand
CTAGAAGGGTACGGCTCTGACTCAATTTCTTTTTCAAGTCGCCTTAGTCCCCTTCGTTGTAGTGCTTTCACTGCACCCAACAAGGCCCACACCGCCGCCCCCCTAGATGAAACATGGGGTCGGACCCCATGTTTCAGGGCCGGGTGGTTCGGCGCCATGCTGGAGTGGCCTGGCAGCGAGAACATCGATTTACCGAAATGCCGGCCGGTGAAGAAAGTGCCAGGCTTGAAGATGACCGCTGAGTATCAACACCCTTACCCACCGGTAGCACTTGAAGCCGCCTATCCATTTGTGGAGTACCAGTCGGCCCGATTCTCTGAAGCAGAGATGTTGACTCGCGGGAAAGACTTTTATGCGGAGGTAGACCAGCGGCGTAGCGTGCGCATGTTTAGCGATGCGCCAGTGTCTCGTGAGTTGATCGAACTGGCGGTTAAGGCCGCTTCGACGGCGCCTTCCGGGGCGCATAAACAACCTTGGACTTTTGTGGCTACTCAGGATCCGGCAGTGAAGGCGGCTATTCGGGAGGCCGCCGAAGAAGAAGAGCGGGTCAACTATTTAGAGAACCGCATGAACGAAGAGTGGCGAGAGGCTTTGGGACCTTTGAGTACCGACCACCACAAAGAGTTTTTAGAAATCGCCCGTGGATAGTGGTGCTTTTTGAACAGCGCTACGAACAGCGAGTTGACGGTTCGAAAGGTAAAAACTATTATGTGAAAGAAAGTACGGGAATCGCCGCAGGAATTTTTGTTACGGCACTGCATCACATGGGGTTGGCCACCCTGACCCCTTCACCTATGGCTTTTTTGCGCCAGGTGTTAGGCCGACCAGATAATGAACGACCTTTTGTGTTGTTTCCGGTGGGCTATCCCTTGGCGGGGGTCAAGGTGCCGGATATTAAACGAAAAAGTTTAGACAAAGTTTTTGTGGAGGTCACTGCCGAAGACGGTTAGCCTCAACGCACTGGCGGCTGGCTGAGGAGCTACCGCTGGACATGGTTATTCCCAATCATGCAGATGCCCCCGCCCCTTGGGTGGGGGTTTTCTGCTTCTTGTTTGACCCATCCTCTCTGCCCGATGTTCCATTTCAGCGAGTGGAGTAGGGTGCAAGGGTGGTAGAAAAAGTGGCGGTGCCCAGAAAACATAATGTGCCTAAGTCTGTTTTTGTTTCTGCTTTGCTCATCATGTTGGGAGGGGTGGGTTTTATGGTGATTGTTCTCTTTGGCTCGTCTCCCGGGAAACCCAATTTGTTTCTTGGTGCGGTTTCTTTTGGCGTCCCCTTTGTGGCGGTGGGGGTTTCTGCGCTCATTGGCTTCAAACAAAATAAACCCATGTATGCGGTAGTGCCCGCTTTGATTATGTGGCCGATGGTGGCCGTTACTTTTTTTGGTCTACCTCTTTTAATTCCTGCCGTCATTTTATTTACTAAGGCAATAACCGAACCCATTGACAAGCGAACAGCTTGGGGGTCCATTACTGGGTCGTTGATGGTGATGGCATCTTTTTTCTATTCGATTTTGCATCAAGACCCGGCTGCGTGGAGCGATGGAAAGTTTCAAAACACCTCAAGCAACATTCGTTCTTTTAGCGAGTCAATGATTATTTTTTTCTGTGCACTGGTCTTGATAGGGGCCGCATGGTTTGACCCGGCCCGGTCAGAAAGCAGCCCGTCAACGGTTTGAGCGTTTGCCCGGTGGGTCTCGGAAATAAATCTTCTCGTAAACTCTGGCTATGAAAAAAACACCGCAATCAGATGCTCCTTTTTTACGCTCCGTGGAAGGCCATGTGGTGCTTATAACGGGTGCCGCTTCAGGTATAGGTTGTGCCACCGCCCGCCTTTTCTCAGGCCAAGGAGCCAAGGTGGCCGTCACCGATCTTCACCAAGAAGAAGTTGATGCGGTGGTAGCGAGCATCACGGCCGCCGGCGGGCAAGCCAAAGGGTGGCCGCTTGACGTAACCGACTCCGAAAGAATCCGACAAGTGGTTAAAGAAGTGGCAGCATGGGGTAACTGCGAAGAGCCCTGCCTTGATGTGTTGGTAAATAATGCCGGGGTCTCGCGGCCGGCAGCCATTGATGCACATGATTATGAAAAGATTTGGGAAGTTTCGCTTTCGGTAATGCTCACCGCTCAGATGCGAATGATCCGCGCCGCGCTGCCCTTTTTGAGAGTTGCTAAGGCGGCTCGAATAATCAATATTTCCTCCACTGAAGGAGTGGGTGGCTCGGCAGGTGCAGCCGCTTACACCGCGGCAAAACATGGGGTGGTGGGCTTGACTCGTTCTTTAGCAGTGGAGTTAGGGCGAGAAGGGATCACCGTAAACGCAGTGGGCCCTGGGCCTATAGAAACTGGCATGACGGCGGAGATTCCTGATGAAATGAAAGAAAAGTTTGCCCGCCGTCGGGTGCCTTTACGGCGTTACGGCAAGCCAGAAGAGGTCGCTCATGCGATACTGAATCTGGCGCTCCCCGCTTCGTCTTACGTCACCGGCCACCTGTTGATGGTTGATGGCGGCATGACCATTAAAAATAATTAACGCTGGCTAAGGGTTTTGCCGGCTACCGGCAGGGGTTGCTGGTTTCGAGAATTTCTTGTGCGGTGACTACCGGTATGCGCTGGTCGGCAAAAATCTGCAACACGGCATCAAGGTAGTCCCGGTCGGTGCGGTAGTCATCGCTGGATTCGTTGCGAGGCGTTGCGGTGTATTCACGAGCATGAAAGACCACGCCAAGGTTTACTGCTGTCTGGGCATGGTCGCCGACGGTTACTTGAATAATTTCATGAGTCAAGGCCGCCAAGTTGTTGTCGGTCTGAATGCGGGCAAAGGCCCCCACATTAAGTTGGGCATGGCCAAGTTCGGCTACCAAATATTGCCCGGGCTGGCCGGCATAACTATTTCCGTAATCGGTAGCACAACGAGGTTGAGTGATGAAGCGGTGGTCGGGGTGACCGTCGGTGTTGTCGGCCATGATGCCGGTAGCGAAGTTGACTCCGGGCTGCCATTCGGCGGCTCGATAAAGGCCATCGGTGTTGGGGCCCTGGGCAGCGATAGTTATTGGTGGCAGATTAAGAGAAAGGACAAGATCTTGCACCTTGGCAAAAGCATCGGCCACCGACCCCCGTGAGGCAGCGCCCCGGCAAGGGTTTTTGATGTCGGTATACCCATCGGGAGAGGTGTGCCCGCAGGTGTGGTGATGAAAGCCCAGTTGATGCCCATTGTTGACCCAGGTTTGTAAAGAGGTTTGGCGAGCGTGGTCGGCGGCCACCAGGTCGGCCCAATCAGAAGACATCAACAAAGTGAGTTTATGACCAAAAGTATCGGCGATGGCTATCAGGTTTGACAGGCGTTCCCAGTTTTGGGCCGTGGCGTGGATAACGGTGGGGCCCGTGGGGTCCAAGTGAATAGCCACCATGGCTTGGGTGTTTATGGGTACGGGAGGTGCCGTGTGCCAGCCAAGCTTGATAGTGGTAGTGGTTTGATGAGCCGGAGCAGTGCCGCTGGCCAGCATGGTGATGCTGGTGGTGGATGTGGTGGCTGCTACAGGTTTGTTGTCAACGCCCGCGCAGGCCGAGAGGACCAAGTAGGAAGCCAGGAGGGATCCCGGTATTTTTAGTTGAAACCACATAACCCGAGCGTAGGCGGGGTATGAGGTTTAGGCCACCGAGCAAGACATGTCGGCGCCGCAACACATGGGGGATTTGATTTTTCCGTGCCCGTTGGGGCATTTTGAAACTTGAACCGTTGAACCGTCGTCTTTGGTAAGCACATCGTTGACCAGGGGGGCGTCACAGGCTCCACAGGTTGCGTTGACGGTCATTTCACAAGATGGGCATGAATAAGTAGGCATAGCGTTTCCTCCGCTTGTTACGAAAACAGATAATGCCACAAGAAGAGCATCAAGTGGGGCATCAAGTGGGGCACCGTGTGCTACGGGTATACGTATGACCATGTTATGGTATGCGTATGCCGAACCGAACGATCTACTTGCCAGAAGAACTTGATGAAATGAGTAGAAAGCTTGAACTCAATTTATCGCAACTTACTCAAAAGGCTATTGAAGATTTTGTGTCCGACCACGAGGAAGAAGCGATTCAGGTACAGCGGGAAATCGTTGAAGCGAAAATCAGAGCATTAGAACTTGTTTGGCCGAAAAATCATCTTGCTAAACAACGAGCGGAGGCAGGAGAACGGTGAGCGTAGTCGTTGACGCAAATGTTGCAGTAGCAGTTTTGGATGCCGCCGACCCTTTTCACAAAGTTGCCTTAGATCGTTGTTTGAGAGAAAAGAAAATACATGTTCTAAATGTCACTTGGGCTGAAGCGCTGGTACTGCCGGCAAAATTAAAGAGGTTTGAAGAAGCCGGAGCGGTGCTGGTTGGGGTTGGGTTTTGCGTAGAAGTGGTTTCTGACGAGGTTGCTGATTTGGCGTGTCATCTGCGGGCAAAATATGGGAACAAAAACTTTCCTTTGCTCGACGCACTGGTGGTGGCTTTGGGAGTTCACTCAGGCTCATCGGTTGTTACTTGCGACGCAAAATGGCCTCAGATCAGTGAAGCGAAGATTGAATTGTTGTCTCCGTTGCCGAGTATCTAACCCCGAAAATAAAGCACGCGGCTAGATGAAATGCCTACGGCAAGGCCAAAAGAAGATGCTAGGGGCCGAGGAATTTGGTAGTTAGTACTGCGGTGACGACCGAGGTAGCCTAGTTTGATGTTTGAGAATTTTAACCCCGCCAAGTTGTCGTGGAAAACGGTGATCAAACGAGCAGCAGGCTCACCCCGAGATTGGGTCCCACAGGTTTCTAAGTTTCATGTCCCTCGTTTTAATCGCACCTGGGTTGGCCCTTTGCTGATCGTCGTAACGGCTGTGGTGGGGTTTCCCGTATTTGTGGGTGCACAGGGTGAAGACGGCAGCGCCACTTTTGGGCTGTTCATCGGGTCTGTTTCTATAGTGTTAATGGCCTGGAGTTTTGTTCTTTCTTTGCGCCCCCGGGCGTTGGAACCACTGTTTGGTGGCCTTGACATGATGTACCGATCGCATCGCTGGGCCGGAACTTTGGCTGTGGTGGCCATGTACTTGCACACCAGTGTGGAAGCAGAGATTGAAGGCGGCATCGAAGGCGCTTCGGAGTCCGTTGCTGATATGGCCGAAGATTTAGCTGGCAATGGCCAAACGATGCTTTATATTTTGGTGGGCATCAGCCTGATCCGTTGGATTCCCTACCGCTACTGGCGCTTAACCCACAAACTTTTGGGCGTGCCTTTCGCTTTTGCTTGCTTCCATTTTTATGCCACCGAAAAACCGTACGCCAATGGATCGGGTTGGGGCTGGTATTTTGGCACCATCATGGTGCTGGGTTTGTTGGCTTATTTCGGTCGAGTGGTGGGCTACGACATGATGATTCGCGGCAAGCGCTATCAATTAGCCACGGTGTCTCGCCATGGAACAACTACCGAACTTTGTCTTTCTCCTAAGGGGCGAAAACTTAAGCATCATCCAGCGCAATTCGCCACCATAAAGTTGCAGATCAAAGACATGAGTGAGCCTCATACTTTCACTATTGCTTCGGCGCCTCACGAACCCGACCTTCGGTTCTTTATCCGAGACTTGGGTGACTGGACAGGGCGTTTGCAAAATATGGATTTAGTTGGCTCCGAAGTGTATGTGGAAGGACCGTTCGGCGAGTTCGCTCCATTACCGAAGAAACCGGCTCCCACCTATTGGATAGCCGGTGGGGTAGGCATCACCCCGTTTTTGAGTATGACAGAAACGCTTTCGCCAGCAGAGTTAGCGGAGCGCCCGGTACTTCTCTACTGTGTGCGTTCACGAGAAGATGCTATGGCGACAGCTGTTCTTGAGCGGGCGGCCGCAGATGGGCGGATTCGTTTGGAGTGGTTTGAAAGTTCAACCGGCCGCCGGTTTAGTGTAGAAACATTTTCTGAACTCCTCAGGGGCAAAAGCTTGGTCGGTGCCCATATTGCGGTGTGCGGGCCCAACGGGCTTATCCAAACGGTCAAAAGCATTGCTCATGACCAAGGAGTGAACCATGTGGAAACCGAATCGTTTGACTTCCGGGGCGGCTTTGGCCCCGACCTTTCGGTGACCATTGAAGAACTTATTGGGCGTTCGGAAGAAGAGTAGTTCTTGTTTTTTAGGCCAGAGGACGCAGTGCAATGAGCGGTATTTCTCGGTCGGTTTTTTCTTGGTAACCGGCGTAACCCGAATACTTTTCGGTGATGAGCGGCCAAAGGCGGGCTCGTTCTTCGGGAGAAACTATTTCGGCCATCATGGGGTGCTCATCAGCGTCTTGGGTGGCTACTTGCACTTTGGGGTTTTCTTTGAGGTTATGAAACCAAGCCGGGTGGGTGTCGGCGCCGCCTTTGGAAGCCACAACAACCATGGTGTCGCCTTCTTGGATGGGGGAGGTCAACATGACGGTGCGAGGCTGACCCGAGTGGCGTCCGATGGTGGTGAGTTTGAGTACCGGCATTTTGCCGGTGGTCCAACCGGCCTTGCCGCCGGTGACTTTTATTAGGCCGCGGTGAATACTGTTCATGGTTTTTAAAGAACGGTCGGAAGGCATGGTGCTCCTAAAAAGGGTTGAGGGTTACGGGGAGTATAGGAGCAGTATGGCGGAGGCTATGAAGCAAGACGAGGGTTTGATTGTCATTGGGGAGAGGCCTCGATGGGCATTTAAGCATGACGGATGCTTGGCCAAAGCTTGGGTCAAGTTAATCTGAGGCCATGCCTATATCACGGTTATTTTCTGGGGGAACCATTCGTACGATTTCGACCGCTGGCTTGGCGGAGGCTATTTTGGTTATGGGTGACTGTATAACTGCGGTGGGGACCCTTGAAGGTTGTGCTGCGCTGGCTCCCTCGGGCACCAAAAAGGTTGATTTTGCCGGGACGACTTTGTTGCCGGGTTTTGTGGACGCCCATACTCACCCGCTGATGTTGGCCAATGTGCTTCCTGGGCTGATTTAACCGGTGTAGCTAGTATCGACGAGGTGGTGAAGCTGCTTCGTGAACACGGTCGGTTCTTAGAAGGCGGGCTGATTCGTGGTTTCGGCTATGACCATCACCGTTTGGGCAACAACGATGCCCATCCCACCACTAATGACCTTGACCGGGTATCTCAAGACCTCCCGGTAGAGATAATGCACAGTAGCGGCCACGGCTATGTGGTTAACCATGCGTCATTGCAAGCGGCGGGCGTAGACGCCGCCACGGTAACCCCGTCGGGTGGCGCATAGATCGCGACAAAGCGGGCAACCCAACCGGAGTCATTTTTGATGCTGCTTGCGACTTATTAACTGGGCCCGGTGGGGTCAAGATCACCAATCACGCCCGAACCTGCATCTTGGCGAAACTCCGGGGGTGAGGAGGATAAATCCAGTGCGACTCAGACGACCGGGTGGACGGTCAGGTATTTGTAGAACCTTTTGTTCCGCGCATGAATCTAAATCGTTGTAGGCGCCACAGCCATTGGGCTGGCGTTATAGGATTGGCGTATCTTCGCGTTGATCGTAGTCGTTGCGGGCATTGTCAATAAGGTGGCGATTGTGTTCGGCCCAGTTAACGAGGTTATTAATTGTCTTCGAAAGGCTTAGGCCTAGGTCGGTGAGGGCATAGTCAACGCGTGGGGGGACGATGGGGTACACGGTACGCGTAACAAGGCCGTCGCGTTCAAGGCCACGTAGGGTGACGGTAAGCATGCGTTGGCTGATGCCGGCAATGTCGTTTCTTAGTTCGGTGAACCGTTTGGTTTGAGAGGTGAGAAGGTGCAATACGAGAACAGACCATTTATCACCGATGCGGTTGAGTACGTCGCGTACTGGGCAGTCATTGGGTGCGAGTTTATTGTCGGGTAGTGCTGCTTGTTGAACCATGGTTCTTTCTGTGTGACTGAGGCATGTTGAAGTGCCTTATGGCGTCTTGTTTTTAATTACTTATGATGCTGTCTGTTATTAAAAGTAACTATAACACTAATCGTGTGGACACTATTTAGGAGGAACTATGAAAGAAACAGAAACGCTTCCCGGCTATACGGTTGGCACATGGAAGCTAGATGAAGCTCACACTGATGTCGGTTTTAGCGTGCGGCATCTGATGGTCTCTAAGGTTCGGGGTAGCTTTAGTAATATCTCGGGAACGATCACTACCGCCGCGGACCTGATGGAGTCTTCAGCTGAGTTGACGGTGGATCTCGCTTCAATAGATACCCGTAATGCTGACCGTGACACCCATTTGCGTTCGAGTGATTTCTTTGATGCTGAGAGTCATCCAATGATGACATACCGGACCACATCGTTGCGCCGCGATGGCGAAGATTTTGTAGTCGAGGGTGATTTGACGATAAAGGGCGTGACTCTACCGGTCGCATTGACCGTCGAATACAACGGCGTCGGTGCGGACCCTTGGGGCGGCACTCGGATTGGTTTGTCGGCGCGAGGTGAAATCAACCGAAGCGACTTCGGTATCTCCTTCAACATGCCCTTAGAGGGCGGTGGGGTGATGGTTGGTGAACGGGTGCAACTTGTCATTGAACTCGAAGCGGTTCTGGACGCCTGAGCGGATCAGTTAAAGAGGGTTTATGTTTAGCGCAACTGTTGTTGTTTTGGGTGTGATTTTATTGTCGGTTTGCTGCTTCGCAGGAACTGCCACTGCCCCTATCCGCATTCAAAACAACCAGTTCGCGGCACTGCATTTAGTCACTGCCAACGCCTAAGGTGAGCGTAATGAGTACCTCTGTTGCTGGCCGTCTACCGACGGTGTTCATACCTCATGGTGGCGGCCCGTGTTTCTTCATGGACTGGACTATGGGCCCCGCAGACACATGGGATGAACTG